>NZ_AQVC01000037.1 GCF_000372405.1 Porphyromonas somerae DSM 23386
CCGACACCAGTTAAAACACCGAAAGAGGTACGTNGGGAGTGGAAGTAGGACGCTTATTCCAGATAGAGTGAGTATACACGAAAGACCACCAGAAGCTGACGGATCAACATTCGGAGACTTTGAAATGGACACGATTATTAGTGCGAAAAGTAGGGCCGTAATACTTACAATCGTAGAGAGATACTCAGGTCAAATGTTTGCCTGCAAAATGAAGAAGGGAAAGGACCCAAAGGAAATCTCTAAAACCGTCGTACAGCTGCTCGCTCATTGTAAAGGGAAAATACGATCTATCACAACTGATAACGGTTCTGAGTTCATCAACCACAAGCATATCACTGAAAAACTCGGAGTTAAAGTTTACTTCGCAGACCCTTACTCTTCTTGGCAAAAAGGAACTATTGAATACTCAAATAAACTACTGAGACAATACCTGAAAAAGAATGAGGACTTCAAAGATATTACCAATAAGCAAGTACTTAATTATGTACAGAAAATCAACTCAAGACCAAGAATAAAACGCCAGTACAAGACCCCAATGACGGTCTGGTTGGAAAATAATAAGTAAATTGCACTAGTAATTTGAATCTACGCATTCATATTTCTTTTCCAATATAGGGATTCTGCATTTTATAGTGTGGGGGATGGAGATAATATATATGATTAACTACATAATGGGAATTTTATATAATGAGGTGTAAAATACTTTTTATTGTAACATTTGCATTGTTCATAAGCAGTAGTGCAATGGGACAAATAGTTTTCAGTGGAGTAGTCAAGGATAGAAACAACAAACCAATTAGTGGTGTAAATGTTCAATTACAAAACACATATCATGGATCTATAACCGATTCATTAGGTTTTTTCACGTTTAAAGCGGAGATTCATTCGGATGCTGTCTTATTATTTACCCACATAAATTATAAGCCAACTCAATCAGTAGTTAATCCTGTAGAAAACACATTATTAGAAATAATAATGGAAGAGCGAATAACAGTATTAGACGAAGTTGTTGTTTCTAGCTCAATAGGGTATTTAAAAAATAAAAGCCTAGGTATAAGCAAGTTAGATACATATACGAATCCTCATTCAAATGGAGATTTAGCATTGGCTTTGAGAGCGACACCTGGTTTACAGCAAATTGGAGATAAAGAAGGCTTTTTTGTCAGGGGAGGTAATTCAGACGAAACTGTAGTTTCAATTAACGGCATCACTATTGACAATTTTTTCACATCTGGGATAAATAGTATTTCTGGACGATCTCGCTTTGAAGTTGGATTATTCAAAGGGATTAATTTTGCCACTGGTGATATTCCTGTTGCATATGGTAATGCCATGAGTGGGTCATTAGAGCTTACAATTGACGACATACCTGAAAGTGATTTACTAGGATTTGGTATTTCTCCAATTTATGTAACAACAAATGCTGGCAAACTATTTTCTAATAAAACTGGGTATATAGAGGCGGCAGTTTCTTTTTCCAACCCATCAATATTTTATCCATTATTTTTGAAGAACAATTGGAGATTCCATGGCAATAATAATGGTTTAGTTGGCACATTTAGACTTCAAAAGAAATTTTCAAACAATTCTTTTATAACCTTTTTGTCTTCTACAGGTTATGACAATAAAGGTCTAACCTTAGATGAGAAAGAAATAACGTCAGGTTCAAAACTACGTGACTTGACAACATTCAATATGTTTAACTATAAAAACTACATAAATAGCTCTTCTGTTTTAGATTTTTCAGCAGGCTATTCTAAGACAATAAAAAACACTTCTTTCTTGATTAATGACGAAATAGCAACATCAAAAAATAATGGTGCAAATCTTTTTCAGGTTCATTTTGCAATAACAAGAAATTTAAGAGCTTTAAGACTTAACGCTGGTGTAGATTTTTTCAACGAGTCTAAAAAATTCAATCTTAAACACTTTTCTGATATGACTTTTGCTACATATTTTTCATCTACCTTTAGCTTAAAACATATCCCATTTTTATTGAATCTTGGATGTCGTAGTGAATATTCAAGCTATTATAAAAAATGGGATATATTGCCTAGAGCCCTCATGTCTTATAACATTGATAATGACAACTCCCTTACTTTAGGTATTGGAAGATACAGTCAAAAGGGAAATACGTTTATTATTTATGGTTTAACTCCGTCTAGTAAATCATATAGTGTTCAATATAATCTAACCTACCAATTTAAATCATCTCATAGGAAACTATTACGAATACAGGCATATCTAAAAAAATACAATAATCTCACTAAAGCAAAACAAATAATTGATGGTTATTCAATTACAAATGAAGGAACGGGATACGCAAATGGCGTTGACTTCTTTTGGAAAGATGCACAATCAATTTCTGGTGTAGAATACTCAATTTCATATTCTTACTTAGACTCTAAGAGAGATTATTTATTTGGTGATTTCAACGCTCTTCCAACTTTTGCGGCAAAACACAACGGGTCTTTTGTCCTAAAGTATTATTCGCCAAAAATCAGTTCGCAATTTGGTGTTGCTTTGTCATATCGTTCTGGACTACCTTTTTTAATTAAGGAAAGAAATATTTTGAAACAAACTCCAGGAATGTTTTCTATGGATATAGCATATAACTATATTTTTAGTACGAATAAGATGAGGGGTGTTATTTCATTATCAATTCCGAATATACTAAATAACAATACAATAATTGGGTATCAACTCAATTATGAAGGTAAGCTGAATAACATCTCATATCCCACCAATCAGGCAATATTTTTGTCTTTATTTTTGAATTTTGGAGTTGATCGGATCTCAGAGATTGTAAATTCTATTCTTTAATTTTGAATATTTGATGGTATTTCATACCTTTGTATCCATAGTAAAACAAAGTCGCTCACAAGCACTTTGAATGCTTAACTTTATGCTTATTATATACTTTTTAGAACACATACCTTATGAAAAGGAGAATATCTTTGCTTTGCATGTTGTCAATATTCACATGCTTACTTATGGCTCAACAGCCTTCTTCGTATATTAGTACAATGCTATCTCTGATAGAAGAACTTGATACAGTTGGAGCAAAAAATGATGATTTTGTAAGTCTAGGAGCTAAATTTGAACGAATAGGAAATGTTGAAAAGGAGGAATGGTTACCTTATTATTATGCTGCATACTGCTATGCAATGAAGGCTCTCAATACCAGCAAAGAAACAGAAAAATATGCTGACACTGCTGATAAACTACTTGATTTAGCCCTTGAAAGAGGGGGTGACAGAAGTGAGATTTTATGCATAAAAAGTTATGTCGCGACTTCTCGCTTCATCTTGGATCCACAGCAAAGATGGATGACAGACGGCAAAGCATCATCTGATTTTATAAATGAAGCTATTAAAGATAATTCTGAGAATCCAAGAGCATATTTGCTTTTAGGCCAATCAGTATTATATACACCAAAGGCATATGGAGGGGGATTTGAAATTGCAGAAAAAATATTGAACAACGCATTAGAGAAATTCAAAGTCTTCAAACCAGAAAGTGAACTCAGTCCGAACTGGGGAGAGGATTATACACGACATCTTCTTACTAAAAAGGGAGATGTTTGATACAAAAACTTTGCCGTCAGATAAGGGGAGGAATATGGTTATAAGTGAAGAAAAGATTTTTATTCTTTGATTAAATGATTTAGATTGGAATTAGATTTTATCTTTTAATTTCTAAATCAACCAAAGCGAGGACTTCTTGTTTGACTTGGCGATAGTTGGCTTCGATGGCTTCTTGGAGACCGTCGGAGCCATCTTTTTTTTGGTGAAGTCTGCGATTGTAGAGATGGGTTGGTACTGCTTCATCTCGGCTGAGACTTTGGCTGAGTCCACCACTATCTCAGCGTGAAAGATCTTCTGCTCAATACGCTCGTCAAAGTTGTCAGACACTGCACCGACAAACATACCTTGCGTGAGGTTGCTGATTTTGGATGCCGGGATAAGACTATCCATTTGGAGACTGTTGCACGAAGGCGATCTGCTACGTTGCTTTCGGAGTTCGGCCTCGGTTACGTACGTGAGTACGCTCCCTTCGTTCTCATCTTCAGTGCCTATTAAGGTACCTTGGCACCCTTACGGGCGCCTTGCATCTCATCCTTCGTGCAAAGTCTCAGCATATTTGAATCAAATTTGCGAGAATGGCACTTCGTGCAACATTTTCTATGAGTTGAAAAAGAGAGGTAAGTCTGAACTTACCTCTCTTTTAATTGTTTTCTCCTTAAGAGTAAATTGGAAACTTTTTACTGTTAATCTTCTAGGCTAGGATCCTCATCATCCGTATCCAGCATATAGGAAAGCTCATTCTTATCAGAGTCATAAAACTCATACTCTAGCATTCCTAATGATTCATCGGCGATAATATCTATGCCTTTCCCGTATTTGCTACGCCATGAGGACAGGATAGAACCTCCTAAGAAGCCCTTCTTTTTGGTTAAGTAGGCAGCCACAAAAGGATGTAAATGGATGCTAAACTTCTTAACACCCTCCTCTTTCGTCAACTGGTTAACCATCTTCTCCACTTCATCAGTAAAGAATAGAGTGGGCTGAACTTGTCCCTTACCATGACAAGTTGGGCAGACCTCCTCTGTTTCAATGCGAGTTGCTTGGCGAACCCTCTGACGGGTTATTTGCATGAGACCGAACTTGGTCAATGGTAAAATGGTATGCTTGGCTCGGTCATTTTTCATATACTCATTCATTTGCTCAAAAAGCTTCTGTCTATTTGCTGCTTGAGCCATGTCAATGAAGTCTATGATAATAATACCACCTAAGTCGCGCAATCTCATCTGCCTTGCTATCTCCTCTGCTGCCGACAGATTGACATCAACAGCGGTGTCCTCTTGTTGCTTAGAGCCTCTAGATCTATTCCCGCTATTAACATCTACCACGTGCATCGCTTCAGTTTGCTCAATCACTAGGTAGGCACCACTCTTGTAGGTAACAGTCTTCCCAAATAAATGCTTAATCTGCTTGCTTACATCAAAATAGTCGTATATGGGCCTTTTCCCTTCGTAGAGCTTGACGATATTGCCATGCCCTGGGTCAATAAGCTCAATGTAATCTTGAGTCTCTTGCACAAGAGACTTATCATTGATGTAAATGTCTTTAAAGTTGGAGTTGTAAGTATCTCTCAAAAGACTTAGCAAGCGATTACTCTCTTGATGTAGCATGTATACATCAGGGGTGTTATTGCCTCCTTTTTTACCACCTTTTGCTTCTTGCGGCTGGTTGTTTTGTGGCTCACGGCTAAGGTTTCCGACTGTCAGGCTCCACTTCTTTACCAGGGATCTTAGCTCGTGGTGCAACTCAGCTACCTTTACACCTTGTGCAGAGGTGCGAACGATTACGGATACATTCTTTGGCTTGATACTCAATATCAATTGCTTAAGCCGCACGCGCTCTTCAGGCTGACTGATCTTTTGAGAAACCGAGACCTTGTCAGCAAATGGGATTAGCACTAGATACCTACCAGCGTATGATAGCTCGGTAGAGATTCTAGGACCCTTAGTGGAGATAGCTTCTTTGGTTACCTGAACCATCAGCTCCTCGCCTTGCTGAAGCATATCAGCGATAGATCCAGAGCGGTCTATCTCCTTTTCCAATTTTACTCTCTCGGGAGAAAAGTTTTTGCCATACTTCCTCGCAGCTTGGATAAAGCTCTTAGCCGTCTTGAAGTTAGCACCTAGATCTCGGTAATGAAGAAAGGCCTCCTTCTTATGACCAATATCTACAAATGCCGCATTCAGCCCTGGCATAATTTTCTTTACCTTGCCGAGGTATATGTCGCCCACAGAGTAAGCAATATTTTGCTTCTCTCTTTGGAGCTCTACCAATCTGCTGTTTTCTAATACAGCGATGGAGACCTCCTTGGGTCTAACATCAATGATCAATTCACTTTTCACTCGAAATCTGGTAATAAATGATTAATAAATATATCTAGCAAAATGCCTAAAAAAGGAATAAGCTCCTAGAGCTGTCGCTATTCAGATTGAAAAAGCCACATCTCCCAGAGCTTATTATTTCTGGTATCGGAAGGCTACTAGCCACCCACTACTAAGCTTTTAGCATTCGTACTAGAAACCACCCATTAGTGAAGTATATCAAAATGAGTCCTCACTAATACGTTCGATATTACTTCTTCTTATGACGGTTCTTGCGCAGTCTCTTTTTACGCTTGTGCGTCGCCATCTTATGTCTTTTTCTTTTCTTTCCGCTTGGCATAATACAAATGTTTATATTAGTTATTATCTACTTACCTAAACCAGTAATTTAGGCGTTCTTCTTATCTACTTTTACAGTCAATGACTTAGAGGGCTTGAATGCTGGCACCTTACGTGGAGGCAATTGGATTGTCGTATTTTGAGTAATGTTTCTAGCGGTTTTCGCAGCACGTTGCTTAATAATAAAGCTACCAAACCCACGGAGGTATACGGGTTCACCAGATGCTAGGCTTGTACTCACTACATCCATCAATGCTTCTACAGTGTCCATGACTTGCTTTTTCTCGAGACCTGTCTTTCTCGAGATCTCGGCTACAAGTTCTGCTTTAGTCATATCTTTATATATCTTTCTAGTTCGTTATAAACTTATTGGAATGCTTATAAATGCCTTCCCATTGACTATCAATCATATCAATGGACTGCAAAGGTACCATTTTTAATTGGCATTCTGAAAGATTTGCTGTGCTTTTTCGCTCTGCCCTATATTTTAACAAAGTATTCCATTTAATTGTTCTAGGGTGGTTGCATACAATTCCTTTTTTCGTGAGATATGCTCAAGTACGGATAATACGATAGGATTTTCCGCATATTCTGCCTCAATCTGTTCGGTATAGGTAGTCGTCTGCATATCCGAATTCTTCACTCCGAAATTGACACGACCGATGATGTTGTACTCCTTATGCGCATCATTCAGCAATGCATCATCAATCGCTAATACAGCATCAATCCAGTCCTTAAGTATCGAGCGAATAAGCTCAATGGTTAGTGGATGATCCTCATTAATATCGTACCAACGACAAAGCAGATCGAAGCTCCAATCCCACTCATACTCATAGTACATCTTGTGTAAACCTCGGATCCTATGGTTAATCTCGGGGAGCGACTTCAGTTGCTTCCCTTTAATTTCCCCCATGATTTCTTGAATGCACCCAAGCGGAGCAATCATACCACTGGCATCAATCCATTCACCTTTTCCAAAAGAATGGTCCGGTATAAGAACCTCTAGTAGTTTCTGTTCTGAAGTGATTGCCTCATTGCCAAACTTATTCTGAATCCTTTGAATCAAAGAGTTGCCAATAAACTTTTCAATTCCCCATTTATAGATCTCTAGCCCCTTCTCTAGGCTGCTAGGTTTGATGAAGAGATTGTAGTAGACATAGACGTGCTCGTGCCCACCTAGAAACTTCTTCAGCGAAAGTAGCTTGTTATATGCGCGCTCCATCTTTCCTATAGTAAATGGGCTCAGAAGGTTGTAGTTGATACAATCAGGGCGAATAGTCTCAGGTCGTTTATCACGTGCTGGCCACTTCTTGGCATCTCTCATAGTCCCCACACTTAGCAGGTTGCGGCCTGGCACTAAGTAACTCCTATTGTCATCCTCCAATAAGTAACTAAAAGGGAAGTCAGTGGTATCTACATTATGTACGTGTCGACCCATAATCAGGGTGAATGCCCCGATCCTCGATGGCCATAAGATATAAGAGTCCGAGCTAGTTTTAGACCCACGCTCTACAACGCCTTGGTGGATCGGCCCCAGCTTATAAAGGTGGTTACTTTGGTTAGAACCACTTCCGGCATTAAGAAATGAAAAGTGACCTGCAATCAGCAAGCTACTCTTATGGCTAGAAACGGTAAATGGACCAGCAAAAATAGCGCATGCCTCTCCATTCTCCAAATTGCAATTGGCAAAAATCAGCGAGTCGTGTGCCGAGAATAGATGATCTATGTGGCAAGATTGCCCTATGAAGCAGCGCTCAATAATAGAGCTTCCGCCTATCTTCGCACCCAGGGAGGCCACAAAGTCACGCCCCATCACATTGTACCCAATCTCGATAGGGTGTTCTGCAGAGCTGCAGAGACTACAGTTTTCAAGAAATGTCGCACCTTCCACCTTAGCGTGTGCCCCTATGTAGGCATTCACTATAGAACCACAATTACGTATCGACACACTCTCTTCGATGATTCCTCTCTCCGACTCCGCCTCCCTTGCCTCTTGGTCTACTAAATCAATTAACGACCCACGAAGAGCACCATCTTGCCGACCAATTAGCGTAAACATATAGGCAGTCTGTGCCGTTAAATCTCTAGATATTGGCACCTCCATACCCCCTGTCTCATTCAGAACAGAAGCACGTACACCTATCCCGAAGGTGCTGCTTCCCTTCATCGCCACTACATTTACATTGCTAATTGTTACATTGTCCCCAATGTCGTATCTCGAAATAACATCATGGACGTGATCAATGCAGACACCATTGCCGATCTTGCATTCATTAATACTTGCCGACCTAATGCCATTCTGTACAGCAATACCGTACTCATTCACCCTACTACCCGATAAGTCGCCGATCTGACAACTCCCTGAAAATTGTACATCTCTACAGCTCTCCGGGTCAAAAGTCTCTGCGACCTTTACCAATTCCCATTGCTCCGAGCGGCAGTTATTTTTTTCTAGTACTGCCACCTCGGAGCGAGTAAGTGTTCTCATAGTATTTATGTTGTTTGTGTGTAAAAATCAGAGCTCGGTCAAAACCTCATCCAGCTCCTTTCTCTTAAAGGGCAGAGTATTCGGATCTACCTCAGGGTAGCCTATCGCTAAAATGCTGATAGGACGGCGTACATTTACATCTAAGCCAAAAAGCTCGCAGCACTTAGGGCGGTCAAAATTACAAATCCATAGGGTTCCAACCCCTTCGGACCATGCCTGAAGCATCATGCTAGTAGTAGCAATGGCACAGTCGGTATACAGCGAAGTATCCCCCACACCATCAGGGTAGGTCCAGCACTGATCTACCTCACCGGTGATGAGTACATAGGCATAGGCCCCTTGTACCCATTCCCTATCGTAGCATGCCCAAATCTTCTTTCTCGCCTCTTCACTCCGAATGAGATAAAAATGCCATGGTTGTCGGTTGCATGCCGATGGGGCTATATGACCCGCCTCAATAATCCTTTCCAACGTCTCATGGGGCACCTCCTTTGTGGCGTCAAATTTTCGGATCGAGCGTCGTGTCCGCAATAGATCAAGCATATTGTCCATAGGTGTTATTTGTTTTTGGTTTGTCATGAAATAAGAAATAAAACGCAATGGTAATAATTAGAGCATAGGTGGCAAAGATGAACCACGAATTGGGGTATCCATATCCATCTACCACCCAACCAGCTACATACGATCCAATAAAAGAGCCAAAACCATTGGTCATCATCAGGAATACCCCCTGAGCGCTGCTACGAATACTAATGTCGGTATTCTGGTCTACGTAAAGAGAGCCCGAGATATTGAAAAAATCAAAGGCTACTCCATACACAAGCATCGAGAGAATGAGGAATATAACCCCGCTCCCTGGGTCACCTAAACCTAAAAAGCCAAACCGCAGTACCCAAGCGAAGAGACTGATCAGCATCACCACCTTGATCCCAAAACGCTTTAGGAAAAAGGGGATGAGTAAGATGCAAAGTGCTTCAGATATTTGCGATAGTGAGATAAGGGTACTCGAGTACTTCACTCCAAAACTATCGGCATACTCTGCCATACTCCCGAAGTGGTTCACCAAGTAATCATTGGCAAAGCCGTTGGTGATCTGCAAGCAGATCCCTAGCAGCATACTAAATATAAAGAATACAGCCATCCTTCGTTCCTTAAATAGCCTAAAGGCTTCGAGCCCTAGCTTTGCTACAAGTCCTTTACTAGAAGAGCTTGCTACCTTTACAATAGGAGTGGGCTTGAACGTAAGCATATAAAGTGCCAGTGCAAAAGAGAGCCCAGCAGAGATGTATAGCTGTACGTGAGTAAGTTTTGCTCCAGTCCAATCTACAATGAGCATCGCCACAATAAACCCAATGGTGCCGAATACTCGGATGGGGGGAAAGTGCTTCACGGCGTCGAGATTCGCCTCCCCCAACTTACTATATGCCACAGAATTGGTGAGCCCAAGAGTAGGCATATAAAAGCAGACACTCAAGAGGATAAAGCTGTAAAGACCAGCATAATCAACCCTCTGAGCCGCATAAATCATCAGTACACCTGCAAATAAATGACACAAGGCGATTAGTCGCTCCGCTGGAATCCACTTATCCGCCACAATACCCATCAATGTGGGCATAAAAATAGAGGCAATTCCCATAGTAGCAAAGAAACTACCTATCTGTAGCCCCGTAAAGTGTAACGTTCCCCCTAAGTAAGCACCTAGTGAAATCAACCATGCTCCCCAAACTGCAAATTGGAGAAAGTTCATGATGATCAGTCTCAGCTTCAGTGCACCATTATCTCTTCCCATAAAACTAATTATCTATATGCCTGAATGGCATTATTCCATACATTCATTCAAAAAATTATCACTACGTATGTCACTTATCAGCTGAATCATGGCTTCCCTATTAGGGCTTTGCATCTCCACAAGAGGCAACCGTAGGTTTTCATCCAGTAGTCCAAGCTCAGCCATGGCACACTTCACCCCAGCTGGGTTGCCATCGATAAAAAGGAGGGTGAAAAGCTCCTTAAAGAAGTGATGTATCTTAAGAGCTTTATCATACTGCTTCTCCTCAATCAAGTGCACCATCCGTCCAAACTCACGCGGAAAGGCATTGCCAATCACCGAGATCACCCCATCCACACCCATCGTCATAAGAGGGAAAGTAATAGTATCATCGCCTGCTAGCACAAAAAAACCCTTTGGGCGCTGCTTAGATACAGCATCGATTTGGCCTACGATGCCGCTCGCCTCTTTAATCCCAATGATATTTGGGCAATCATTAGCTAGCCGAATAGTGGTGGCAGGCAACATATTCACTGAGGTGCGAGCTGGTACATTATAGAGCACAATGGGCAATGGAGAAGCCTCTGATACCGCCCGGAAGTGCTGGTACAGACCCTCTTGCGACGGCTTATTGTAGTAGGGGCATACCACCAATACTGCGTCCACGCCATCCCTAGGCATACTTCTTAGGCGGTCGATCACCCTTAGTGTGCCATTATGCGACACTCCTACCACCATTGGCACCCTACCATTATTCACCTTGGCGCAAGTGTGGATAATCCTGTCTTGCTCCTCCTCGCTCAAGGTTGGAGTCTCTGCAGTAGTGCCCAAAATTACCAAGAAATCGGCACCACTCGCTATCTGTCGCTCTACTAGACGCTCCAGTACGTCATAGTCTACACTTTTATCTTGCTTGAAGGGAGTGACAAGGGCAGTACCAAGACCCCTCAAATATAAACGCTCTTTCGTACGACTCATATAAAAAATGTAATCTATCCTTCTCCCCATAACTGATAAGCAAACTTATAAATAAATTTTGAGATCGGTGCTCTATACAACCTAAAAAATCACGTGGTTATCTATTAGTGGTGGGCACTATGAGGGCTCTTATTTATCGGGCATGTTTGGCGCCAGATCTGTTCTTATCCCCATGGAACGCTCACTTCCTAGAAATAAATGCCGCGAAGCGGGGTGAAAATTTAGCAATAATGGGGTTCCCGAAGCTTCATTTGCAACCGACTGGAATTCAGTGTTATACAAAGGCACTTATTGAGATGCAACTAAGCAATCGGCGAGTTGCAACTAAGCATTTGCCGAGTTGCATCTCGCCGATTGCTTAGTTGCATCTCAACTTTTACCCTACTAGTATAGGGGTTTTATGGAGGGCAAGATATGGCATCTTAGTCCTATAAATATAATGTGGTTCAATAGACAAGGGGTCGAATGGTAATTGATGTTTTTCTCTCTCAAACAGCGTCTTGTGTGTTGTAAAGCTGATGATTTTTCTGTCAATACTCATATACACCGTATATATAGATCAGATTTATATGGGTAACTGAGGGCTATAAAATAGGGGCTCTACCCATAAAGTATGAGGGAAAACTGTATTTTCTGCTTGAAAACTATGTGTGAATACCTATTTATTGGTATCTTTGCTGTGGCGAATAATTAACTAATCATTAAGAAACAATCATTTTTATTATGGCACATTTTATTCAAGACTCATGCATCGCTTGTGGAAGTTGTATTGACGAGTGTCCTGTAGGGGCAATTTCTGAGGGTGATATCTACTCTATTGATGCCGATACTTGTATTGATTGTGGTAATTGTGCAGAGGCTTGTCCTACTGACTCAATTATTGCTCAGTAATAAGGACGAATAACTTGCAAGACAGATGTGCGGTGGTAGCAAAAGTCTACCATCGCGCATTTTTGTTTTTAGTGGTTAGCTGGTACCAGATTAAGTATCTACTCCTTACAATATGAGACAGTTGCACGAAGGCGATCTGCTGTGCCTAGGCTTCCGTAAGGATGCCAAGGTACATAATGTTGCTTTCGGAATTCGCCATCAGTCACGTACGTGAGTACGCTCCCTGCGGTCTTATCCTCAGTGCCTATTTAGGTACCTTGGCACCCTAACGGTTGCCTTGCATCTCACCCTTCGTGCAAAGTATCAACACATTTGCTTCAAAGGTGCGAGAATGGCACCTCGTGCAACATTCTCAATATGTATGTTTTGGAGCCTATTTTCGAATAATCTCGTGTAACTTGCTAAAAAAAAGGTACCTTTGCGAAAGTTTAACTATTCTAAGAGGAATTATAAGTCATTAAGTGAATCTATACTTACTATTGAATCAAAATGAAACGCTCTAAACTTTTGGGGGTTAGATCCTCTATGCTGGCAGCGACTTTAGGTGCGCTGTCCTTAACTACTTATGCCAATGAACCGGTTATCTCAGGACCTACTCCTCTGGACTCAGTGTGGATGCAATATTCACTAGAGGATGTAGTAGTGATGGGGATTAAGGAGCAGTCTAAGCTTCGAGTTGAACCGATTAGCTCTACCTCGTTGGGAGTTGAGCAACTACAGGTTAGGAATGTCAATAGCGTGAAGGAGGTGCTTGGAATGGTGCCTAACTTCATTATGATTGATCGTGATACCCCTCATACCTCTTCGGTATTGGTGCGTGGTATTGGCTCAAAGCTACAGCCAGCGGTAGTGATGTATGTGGATGGTATTCCTCACTTTGAAAAGTCTACATTTGATCTCTCCTTAAACGACGTAGAGCAGCTAGAGTTTCTTAGAGGACCACAAGGCACTACCTTTGGTAGAAATGCCATTGGCGGAGTGATCTTGATGCAGACTCGTTCACCATTTAAGTACCAAGGGAATAAAGTTAGAGTGGGCTACGGTCGTTTCAATGAAGTGCGTGTAGATGCGTCTCGACTAGCTCGGGTGGGTACGCACTGGGCTTACTCTATTGCAGGTAACTATCAGCATCTAGGGGGGTATCTCGTAAATAGTTTTGATGACTCAAGTGCCGATAAAGCCGATAAGGGAGGAGTGAATGCCAAGCTGGAGTACTCTCCTAATGAGAATACACTCTATAGGCTCACTCAGAGCGTAGACTATGTAAAGCAGGGTGCCTTTACCTATGGTACTGTAGATATGGAGACGATGAAGGTGCCTACGATTAGTTTGGATCACCCTAGTGAGTATACTCGCCTGATCTACGATGGTGGCCTTTCTGCGTCCTACCACAGCGATAAGTTTTTGCTCAAAGGACAGCTCTCTTCGCATATCGTGAATGCAAGCTATGATGTGGATCAAGATGGTTCACCTAAAGACCTTTACTATGCTTTACAAAAGGAGAAGCAGCGTCTCTTCTCACAGGAGCTCTCTATGATTGGTAAAAATGAGGGTTGGTATAATTGGAGCTTTGGCCTTTTTGCATTTGAACAGCAGATCAATAGGGATGTGGATGTGACGATCAATAAGCCTAAGTCGGTGCTTATCAAGCGTTTGAATGACCAATTTACTTGGGGCGTAGCACTTTATCACCAGAGTAAGTTCTCTCTTTCGGAGGAGTTTAAGATAGAAGCGGGTGTCCGTGTTGATTACGAGAAAAGCCGACTAGCCTATTCGGAGGATAAAAATGGCAAGAAGTCGGAGAGTGATAATTCCCTTCCTTTCGTCCAAGTAAGTCCTAAGGTCTCTTTTCAGTACTTTATAGTGCCAGACTTTCAGGTCTATGCTACAGTAACTAAGGGGTATGTGACGGGAGGCTTCAATACTGTCTATGTGGGTACTGAAAATCGCTCTTACGATGCCGAGCATAGTTGGAATTATGAGGTCGGTGCTAAGGGTGAGATCATTCCTGGTAGATTGACGACAGAGTTGGTGGCCTTTGCGGTGACAACGCGAGATAAACAACTGAGTAAAATAATTCCTGTAACAGGCCAGGTTACCTATAACGCAGGTGCTTCTAGAAGTATCGGTCTGGAGGCTGCACTGGATGCTCAGCTGACTAAGCAATGGGGGCTCTCGGCTTCATACGGTTTTACTAATGCGAAGTTTACTGACTATGTAACGGATAAGGGGATTGACTTTGGGGGTAAATATCTCCCCTTTGTGCCAGAGCATACATTGGCAGTGAATACGCAATATCAGATTCCTTTCAAGGGTCAGTTGCTAGATAGTGCTACTATCCACCTCGGTTATAGAGGTATCGGTGATATGTATTGGCATGAGGATAATAAGGTAAAGCAGGACTTCTACCAGCTCCTAGATGCTTCTCTATCTTTTAAGCGTGCTGGATTTACTTGTACACTTTGGGGTACCAACCTATTGAATAGCTACTACTTAGGCTACTTCTATACCCAAAGTGGTAGGAATATGGGTAAGCCTGGAGCACCTCTCAAAGCTGGGGTGACTGTGGAACTCAACTTCTAAAGCTAAATGGGGCGCCAAAAGACTTACAACCTATTCACCTTCTTTTCGCTCTACATTGCACAGTCGGTGCCGATGAGCTTCTTTGCCGCAGTATTACCAATACTTATGCGGCAAGGAGCTTATTCGCTCACCGCTATTGCGCTCATTAAGCTGATTAAGATTCCGTGGATTATTAAATTCCTTTGGTCGCCATTGGTGGACCGGCATACTAAGGAGGTGCTGGACTACAAGCGGTGGATTGTGGTCTCGGAGATACTCTATGCTTTGATTATTTTAGTAGTGGCACTTCTTAAATTGGATACTACTCCAATCTTGGTCATAGGGTTGATTTTTATTGCTTTCCTGATGTCGGCGACTCAAGATATTGCTACCGATGCGCTGGCGGCTCGCTCTTTTCTCCCTAGTGATCGTGGATTGATTAATAGCATGCAGTCGATGGGCTCCTTTGCCGGTAGTATGGTGGGGAGTGGGGTGTTATTGGTGCTCTTTCACAAGCTTGGGTGGCACCATATGTTGCCTTGGGTGGCGCTCTTTGTTTTAGTTGCCCTGATCCCACTTTTGCAGAATAAGGGAATTGAGCTCCAACCAACAGCCGAAAAGGAGCGTCCTATAGCACGACCTAAGGATATGCTCACCTTCTTCACGCAGAAGGGGATCTACAAGCATGTCATTTTTCTACTCCTTTTTTACACTGGTATCATCGGTCTGCTTTCCAACCTTCGCCCTATGATGGTGGACTTTGGATATGAGATGAAGGAGATTGGTTTTATCGTGGGTATCTGTGGTACCGCTATGGGTATTCTAGGCTCTTTTTTATCGGGTCTCGGGGTGAAGTATCTGGGCCGAAAGTGGATGAGGCGACTTGTGTCGCTACTGATTGTGGGTACCGCTACGCTCTTTTTAATCACCTATAATGGAGGTCTCCTTGGACAGCATACCCCCTTTATATTTGTGGCTATTGGGTCGGTATGGCTTACTTACGGGATGGCTTCCACTTTGGTCTATACTACTAGTATGGACTTGGTGCGATCGGGTAGGGAGGGGACTGATTTTACTCTCCAAATCGTGGTGACTCACTTGAGCTCTATGCTCTTCTCTATCTCCTTTGCCCGTGTAGCCGATGTGACTGGGTACCAAGGTCTATTTACCCTTTCATTAGTAATGGGGCTACTCACAACGCTATATATATGGTTTTACAATCCAAAGAAAGTAATAGATGAATCCGCTATTAGATAAGTACAATCGTCCTGTTCCGAGGTATACTAGTTATCCCCCTGCCAATTTCTTTCATGCTGGTGTCGGAGAGCGAGATTTCTTAGAGGCTGTGGAGCAGTCTAATGATGAGGTGCCGTCGCTTCTCTCTTTTTATATCCACTTCCCTTACTGTGAACAGAAGTGTTTTTATTGTGGCTGTAATTCTTACCTGAGAAGTAAGGAGGAGGATGACGATGTCTACTTTGAGGCGGTGCTGAGTGAGATAGATAGGGTGATTGAGCGAATTGATAGCTCTCGTAATATTGCACAGATACACTTTGGCGGAGGGAGTCCGAGCCTTGCGGATCCAAGGCTCTTGGGTAAGGTAATTGATAGATTGACCTCTCGCTTTTCGGTGATTGAAAAGCCAGAGATCGCTATTGAGTGCCATCCTGGTCACTTGACGCGTGAGGGGTATGGGGCATTGCTTTCTCTTGGCTTTACAAGGGTGAGCTTGGGGGTGCAGGACTTTAATCCTGAGGTGCTTAAGGCGGTTCATCGCATGCCACCCCTCCTTCCGATAGAGGAGGTGCAAAGGATTATGTCGGGCTATGGAGTGCCCCTTAATCTGGATTTTATCTATGGCTTGCCACTACAGACGGTGGAGAGTTTTGAGGAGACCATCAAGCGAGCCATTGCTTTGCACCCTAGTCGGCTAGTCACCTTTTCGTATGCACACGTCCCATCAATGTTCCCTGCCCAAAAGATCTTGGAGCAGAAGGGACTACCCTCTTCGGAGGTGAAGGAGGAGATGTATCAGCGTGCTAGGAAACTGCTCCTAGATAGTGGCTATCTACAGATAGGATTGGATCACTTTGTCCTTCCTTCGGATGAGCTTCACCAAGCAGCGGTGGCACGAACACTACACCGCAATTTCCAGGGGTACTGCACACGTCGTACCACAGGGCAGGTCTATGCTTTTGGAGTGTCGGCTATCTCACAGCTTACTTCGGCATATGTGCAGAATACCAAGGATATTCCTACTTACCTTAAGACCATCAAGTCGGGTCACCTACCTATTGATCGTGGTCTGTTGCTTACTAGGGAACAAAGAATTATTCGAGAGGTGATCACCACCTTTATGTGCAATGAGTGCATCTCGTGGAGCGACCTTGCCCAAAGACTTCAACTAACTCCAGAAGAGGTGAAGGGGGCAACTGCTTTTAATGAAAAAGAGATGGAGGCGATGGCACTAGATGGCTTGATTTTACTCTCTGATGATGAAGTGCGTATGGCGACTCCAGGCTCCCCGCTTCTTCGTTATGTCGCTTCTCGTCTTGACCCTCTCCAGAGTGAAGGTGGTAAGATCTACTCCAAACCAGTCTAAGGCACCCCCTATTAAAGACGACTCAATCACGTTTTTATGGATTTGAAATAAAAGTAATGTGGAGATGGAAGCTATGAGAAAGAAACAGCAAGGTGGGCGCCTACAACGTGGCAAGGACCGTTTGAGTAAGCAGAGCAGAGGTGAAGAAAATGAGAAGACCATAGCTGAATTGATGAAGAGGAAGCGAGAGCTGGAGGAGCAACTCTTTAGGCAGACTGTTTGGAATGAAGCGTTGGAAGAATTGATTAATGTTGCCGAAGAGAACTTCAACATTAAGATAAGAGATGAATCATTCAAAAGAAAGTAGTCGTTTGCAAAAAAAAAGGGAGTTGGTTTCTCAATTTTGTGTACCTTGCTGATAAGTGAGTCAGAGACTTGGGTCACGTGCATAACAATTAAGATAATACACATTATGAACGTAAGTGTGGTAAAGTGGAGTATCCTCCTAGTAATTCCTTTGATAGCAGCGTGTAGCAGCAGAGAACAGCAGGTGTTACTTGCTGAAAAGAGTATTTGTGTCGAGACGCTAGCTGAACATGTAAAGGTGCTAGCATCAGATGAATTTCAAGGGCGTAAACCTTTTACTGAAGGGGAAAGAAAGACCATTGAGTATCTTGCCAAAGAGTATGAAAAGATTGGTCTCAAAGCCCCCTACAATGGCAGCTATCTGCAGGAAGTGCCAATGGTGGGGATGACCTACCACCCAAGCCCTACCATCACACTGAACCTGCCTAAAGGTTCTCTGACACTTTACAATGGCAAAGACTATCTTGCCAAAACCCCTCACATCACTGATCGGGTAGAAATCCAAGAGGCAGAAGTGGTATTCGCAGGCTATGGCATTGTGGCACCCGAGTATGGATGGAACGACTTTGCCGATATTGATGTGCGGGATAAGGTGGTGCTTGTTCTGGTCAATGACCCTGGATTTGCCACCCAAAACCCTTCGCTTTTCAATGGAAAGGCAATGACCTATTACGGTCGATGGCCGTATAAATATGAGGAAGCAGCTCGTCATGGAGCTAAGGGCGTGCTGGTCATTCACGAAACCGCTGCAGCTGGATATCCCTGGGCTTCCCTCTCCAATACCTCGGGTACCAACCTTTACCTACTGACGGAGAATAACAATATGGATCAGTGTGCTCTCACTGGATGGATTACCGAAGAGGCGTGCCAAAAGATGTTTGAATACAATGGCTTGGACTTTGCACAGGCTAAAAAGGATGCGCTGGATCCATCGTTCAAAGCCTTTTCCCTAAATACCCATATGAGTCTCACTATTCAGAACGACCTAAAGCAGGATATCACGCACAATGTCGTAGGCATTATTGAGGGAAAAAGTAGGAAGGATGAGTGCATCGTCTACTCCGCTCATTGGGATCACTTTGGAATTGGTGTGCCAGAGAATGGCGACTCCATATACAATGGTGCGGCCGATAATGCCCTTGCCGTTGCTTGTATGCTGGAGACGGCCAAAGCTTTTGCCCAAGCACCACAACCAGAGCGGACGGTGGTATTCCTTGCCCCAACCGCCGAAGAAACAGGTATGCAAGGATCGCTCTTCTACGCCCTCAACCCCCTCTTTCCACCAAATAAGACAGTTGCCAACCTTAATTATGAGCTACCCCTCCCAATGGGGCGGATGAGAGATGTTACTATCACTGGCTTCGGCCAATCGGAACTTGATGCTTATGCCGAGCGTTTTGCGAAAGAACAAGACCGGTACATTGCCCCAGAGCCCTTCCCCGAAAATGGGATGTACTACCGCTCAGATCACTTTAGTTTTGCCAAAGTAGGCATCCCTTCCCTCTTTATAAAAGGGTGGCAGGAGAGCCGAGAGCACGGTAAAGAGTGGGCAAAAGCACAGATAGCACACTACTGGGAGACGGCCTACCATAAACCGGCAGATGAATTTGACATGCAGACGGCCGACCTCTCTGGCAATGTAGAGGACGCCCAGCTATTCTTCAAGATTGGGTGGCAGCTCTCTAATGAGAGCACTTTCCCCGCTTGGAGCGATACGTCTGAATTCAAAGCCATCAGAGATGCCTCTTTCCAAGGGAAATCACCTTATTAAATGGACTTGAATAGGTGGGTATACTCTTGGTACCACTGGTAGAAGGAGCGGATACCTTGTTGGATAGAGGTACGGGGTACGAAACCAAAATCGTGCTGCAAGTGGGTTATATCGGCATAAGTGCAAGTCACGTCGCCAGGTTGCATCTCCTCCATCTTCATGATCGCTCGGTGTCCTGTCACCTCTTCAATCACTTTTATGAAGTCCATTAGCTGCACAGGGCTAGAGTGCCCAATATTGTAAACCCGATGAGGCACCGCTGCTGAAGATGGTTTTGCCAAAACCAAGAGTACCGCATTGATAATATCATCAATGTAGGTAAAGTCGCGTTGCATATTACCGTGATTGAAAACACGAATTGGCCTGCCCTCAAGGATTGACTTCATAAATAAGAAAGGAGCCATATCCGGCCGCCCCCACGGACCATACACCGTAAAGAAGCGAAGCCCGGTAGCTGGAATGCCATAGAGTTTACTATAAGAAAAAGCCATCAATTCATTGGCTTTTTTAGTCGCAGCATAGAGACTAACCGGGCTATCCGTCTTATCCTCTTCGGAGTAGGGGATTTGCTCATTCATTCCGTAGATACTGCTTGAGCTGGCATATACCAAGTGCTGCACCGGATAATGCCGACAATTTTCAAGGATATTTAGGAAGCCATAGACATTGCTATCCACATAGGAGAAAGGATTATCGATTGAATAGCGCACCCCCGCCTGTCCTGCAAGATTACATACAGCATCAAAACGGTGAGTAGCAAAGAGCTGTTCCATCGCTACACGATCGGTCAGGTCCATCTTCACAAATTGATATCTAGGTGAGTGGGTACTCATCACAGATTGACCCTCAGCGATGGTAGAGGTGTCAATGCCAGTATCGGTTAAGCGAGCATATTTTATGGATTGTGCATAATAATCATTGATATTATCCATGCCCACTACTTCATGCCCTTCAGTCACGAGAGCTTTCACCAATGCAGCCCCAATAAATCCAGCTGCTCCTGTCACTAATACCTTCATTTCCTTATGAGTTCTTCTTTTCGTGCGTTATGATCCAAAGATTGCGTGCGTAGGCCACTGCACCAAACATCTGCCCTACAATCAACACCGCATCTGCTCGGATGATGCCGTAGGTCAGGATGAGGAGAGAACCGGTCAGGCTAATGATCCAAAAACCTGCTGGTAGCTGCGACTCCTTTCGCCGTTGTGAATAGATCCACTGATAGACAAACCGGAGCGTAAATAGCACTTGCCCCACCGAGCCAAATATTAGCAACCAGAGTGCCACCTCCTCATTATGCAAAAAGCGAGCGACAAAGGCAGAGGCATCCTGTGCTACAAAGGCCATCGCTACAATAGGTGTTGCCAATAGCAGATATCCTATCACCTTTGGGAGTCGTTGCCATACCCCTTTGAGCTTAAGATTGGCAAGGTAGATATAATAAGAGATAAACTGCCCAAGAATGATCGCAAAGTCATTTCGGAGCCATCCGTAGATGCAGAGAAGATAGGCCCCCAATAGGCTCAGCACCCAGAAAATAGTGGGCGAGAGCACCTTTTTCGCTTTTTCCGATAGGATCCACTGCACCAACGTGCGTGCCGAGAAAAAAGCTTGGGCAAGGAAGCCGATCGAAAGTATGGCAATATTACTACTCATTTGTCATAAGCAGGTTACTGAAAATTGCCCTCCGAAACCTTATAATTGATATAGCGCTTCTTCATCCAGCGATAAGCGAAGCAATCCATAAATGGTCCCCACAGACGGTTCCAAAGGTGATACTTTGACTCCCCATGCAGTCGAGGAAAGTGACGCACAGGTAACTGCTTTATTTTTCCCTCCTGAAGGAGGATAAGGGCAGGGAGAAATCGATGCATCCCAGTGAAAAAAGGGATCCGCTTAGCGTAGTCGCTCTGCATAATCTTTAGTGGACACCCCGTATCCTGCATGCCATCGTGCGTCATCATGTTACGAAAACCATTGGCAAAACGAGACTGAAACCTTTTGAATGCCGTATCCTTACGATTAGCCCGTATACCTGTCACCAGCTGATACTCCTCACGATAGGGGAGGAGGAGATTAAAATCCTCTGGAGCCGTTTGTAGATCCGCATCCATATAGCCCACATACGTTGATTGAGCTGCATCAATACCCGCCTTTAGTGCAGCACTCAAGCCGCTGTTTTTTGCTAGTGCTAGATAATAGAAGCCACTCTGCCGGGCACAAACCTCCTGAATCCGCCCCAAGCTGCCATCCTTAGACCCATCATCCACAAATAGCACACAGCTCTTGCAGAGTGCCTCAGGTAAAAAAGCTGAGAGCCTTCCTTCAAGCGGATAGATATTACTCTCCTCATTAAAAACTGGCACAATGATGGTCAGTTCGTATTCCGATGTTTTATTTACACTCATTCTATTTCTCAATCTAATTTACTATTCTGCTGCAGTTCGTCCGATCTAATGATCGCATAGGGTCCCACGACCTCTGCTTCCACATTTCCCAGCTCTTCTAGATAATTAGCAGGCATTATCACCACAGCATTAGGAAGTGTATAAATAGTCTCCACGTCCTCTTTCTCCACTATCACAATTGGTTGCTCAAGGTACGCATCCATATTTTCGGGTCGATGCATTCCATAAGCAATATATTGCTCCGCTCCCACCTCCTTCGCCATTTCCTTCGCTTCTTGGCACAAGGCTCCGTATCCTATCCACGGATTGATTGAAGGCAGTGCCCAACCCGCCAAGAAGATAGTACAAGTAAGGGAATATACTAGGGTGCACAATCCAGATTCTATGCTTCCTTGTGCTTTAAAGGCGTTCCTCAGTGCGACCACCCCACCTTGCGTCATGATGGCAGCGGCAAAGTAAATGAGTGCGTGATCGAGGAAGGCAGTGTCGGCATTATACAGAGCAAAGTAGCATACCAGAGGAAGTGCCGAAATAAAAATAGTAGCCGTGATGATAAATAATAGCCGCACCCATAGTTGCCCACTAAACCTTGAAAGATTGAGCACCCCTAGGTAGATCACAAAAGGGAAAGCAGGCAATAGGTAGACCTGTAGCTTAGAGCTGACACAAGAAAGCAAGATAAAAGTAGTGAGAAACACTACAAAAAAGAACCGCTCTAGATCCCTCTTTAAGCCACCCTTGAAAGCTCCCACCAACATCAAAGGAATCAGCAGTAGGGACCAAGGTGCGATAGAATACCAAATAGAGAGACCATAGTAGTAAAAAGGCTCTTTGTGGTGAAAGGCGTCTACAGCACGGTCTATCGTCTGGTGGAATACCAAGTTATTGAGATACTCCATGCCTCCCTCGGCATAGACACAGCCAAACCATGCCACAAATAGGAGCACCAGTACCACCCACGTACGCCACCCCCAGTAGCGACCCATCTCTCTGATACGCCCCGTAATGAGGAGATAAACTACAGTCGAAAGTAGTGGAATGAGTAGTCCAAAGGGTCCTTTGCTGAACACTGCTAGAAAAATATAGAGGGGAAAAAGCCACCCTTCCCGTTTGGGAATCTCTGCAGAGGTCGACATCGTATAGAATGTGCGGAGCGACAACACGATGAACATACACATTAGCATATCCATTCGTAGTGTCACCACCATTCCAGTAAAGAGCCCACCCGTCAGCAGTAGCATACGAGCTATTTTGCCCGTATCTTCGTCAGTCTCGGGTGCCACCCACCGCTCCATCACCCGAGTGGTGATCAGTGCCGGAACCATTGATGCTAAGGTTAGGAACCACATCTGATGCGTTCCGAAGAGCCATTTCCCCAGCATGATCCACCAGAAGTAAAGCGGAGGTTTATCGGCATAGGGAAGACCATGATTGTAAAACGTGAAGAAAGTGCCATTCCGCAACGCCTCATCAGCGATACTGAGGTACCTCAGTTCGTTTGAAGGTGTAAAATCACGCAACAGTAATATCGGTAATAATGCAACGCAGAAAGCTATGTAATACGCTTTGCTGCTCAGTTGTTTCTCTGCTATTGTAGCCACTAACTATGTAATCTTTTTTGAATGTATGCGTAAGATTATTGTCTCTAACTCATAATGCAACGCAAATATAGCTAGAATGGGTGAGATACCCATACCTTCAAGAACTCCCTCAATTCCGCAGGCTGAGTTTTTATTGCTTTAGTCGGGTACTTATTGATTGTTTTTTCTTGTATTCCGACTATTTGACAGACCAAAGGCTCTATATGGAAGTCTGCGTATTTTCTATTTATCTCTTTGCGATGAGTTCATAGCTTTCATTTGTGTAAACACTACGCTTATTGGAACTCCTCACCTTGACACCCTCCTTAAAAGTGCTTCACAGGTTAGTCGAAGAGCCCTCGATTGATCAAAAATCACAGGGACATTTCCGCCACGACCTTTAATGCTTATGGAATGACCATTGAAAAGACAATGCCGGACGTATACCCTTTTACGTCCTTATAGATTCATGCAGAGTCTCGTTTCCTTGTCTAGATAATCTAGTTTTGTAATCGAAGTCGCAGGCATTGCCACGCTCCAATAGCCCTGCTTCAATAGTCCCTTTTATCAAGAGTTCGTTCAGCTTTGAATTGCGGTTGAATGTGTAGTCAATCCCAGATCCCTTCGCTTTCACTAGTTCGTCATCAACCGAAAGTTTCTTAAGTGTCCGAAGTACACTATTCGCACTTGGAGCCTTTTTGGGGGGCATTGAGATAATTTGAGGACTAAGTGGTTAATGTCTTCAATACTTGTGCCTCCACATAAATTCTGAGAAACAGGGCATTAATTACCTCCGAATAAGAGTACCCACCACCTGAACTGCATCTTACTCCCAGCTCCTTATCGCACAGCTTATGAGTCTTTTTGTACACCTTAAACTGTAAAATGAAATGTCATCCGCCAAAACGCTGTGCTCTCTCAGAAATTACCTGTATATTTTCTATGCTATAATATGACGTTAGTCATTGTTATTCAATGAGTTGGTATAAAGTAAAGTCAAGATTTCTAACGACAAAGGATGAGAAACTGCAAGAAATCTCACTCTTCATTTTTACCCCTCACTCAGCATGCAGAATCTAGGTAACTGCCGACAACCAAAGCAAAGCTAAATGTGTAGAAAGCGGATTAGTTCCGTGTTTGGACGAGGGCTCGAATTCCTCCATCTCCACAAAAGAGACCGCTCAGAGCCTAATACATTGGCTTTGAGCGGTCTCTTCTTTTCCTTTTGCTACACCTGGTAGTTGCTAGACCGTTAATGATTCAGGAGATAAAGGAGATTATTACACATCAATCTCGTTGACGATCTCCTTCATATCTCCTATTTCACATGATGAGGAGATGAATTGATCGGTGAGGTAATCTAGGTCATAAGACAAGTTGTATGGTGAAGCATTACCTATTGTGGAAAAGGAATTAATGATATACTCATAATGGTGGTTGCGTACGACACCAAAAT
>NZ_AQVC01000038.1 GCF_000372405.1 Porphyromonas somerae DSM 23386
GAGACTTTGCACGAAGGATGAGATGCAAGGCGCTGAGGGTGAGGGTGCTGGGAGCGTACTCACGTACGTGACCGAGCCCGAATCCCGAAAGCAACGCAGCAGATCGCCTTCGTGCAACAGTCTCCATTTAGGTCTGGCACACCTCTTTTATTGACTATGAAAGTGATCCTCATTACCCCAGAAGAGCCCTACGAAAACGAGGAGGAGATCATCTCGGAAGCCCTTGAAGTGGGACTTTATCGTTGTCATCTCAGGAGACCCCATTGGTCGATAGGGGAGACCAGAGCCTTTTTGGATTGTTTTTCTTCCGAAGCCTTAGCTAAAATAGTATTGCATGATCACCATCAGCTCGCCAGTGAATATCCAGTGGCGGGGTTACACTTCAACCGACGACACCCATTCTCTAAACGACCAATCGGACTCTCTGCTTCCATCTCTTGCCACTCACTAGAGGAGGTGAAGCGGTACCACGAGCAGATGGACTATCTCTTTCTAAGTCCTATATTCAATAGTATCTCCAAGCCCAATTATCCTGCCCAATTCTCGCTTGAGCAGTTACGTGCTTCCTCTATTATTGATGATAAGGTGATTGCTCTTGGAGGTATCTCACTAGAGAGGCAGCCACTGCTCCACGGTATCCCCTTCGGAGGTATTGCCCTCCTTGGCGACTTCTGGAATCGCCTCCCATCTGCCAATCCCATTGACCACCTCAAAACCTATCTTTCCTTGGAGTATTAGTACAAAAAAATAGGACCTCGTTAGAGATCCTATTAAAAGAGTTCTTAGTCAATGGATGTATCCAATTGATGTATTCCTGTAGCCCATAGGGGAATCGAACCCCTCTTTCCAGAATGAAAATCTGATGTCCTAGCCGATAGACGAATGGGCCAAACCTAAAAATATTTTGCTACTTATAGTCAGCCCTCAATCCTTTACTCTACTGCGTTTAGACAGCTAGGGTATTAACATGCTGTGCAAGAGAGCTCTTGAGGTTCGCTGCTTTGTTCTTGTGAATTCTACCCTTTGATGCTAGACGATCAATAATCGAATTCAGCTCTGGCAACTTGCTCTGTGCCTCACTAGCATCGGTAAGTGCGCGGAAGTCACGAACAGCATTACGCATTGTCTTGCCGTAATAACGGTTTCTAACACGCCTAGTACTGCTTTGTCTTACTCTTTTAAGCGCAGACTTATGATTTGCCATATCTCTTAGTTACTTACTTCAAAATTATAAAACTTGTAGCCCATAGGAGAATCGAACTCCTCTTTCCAGAATGAGAATCTGGCGTCCTAGCCGATAGACGAATGGGCCAGCTAAAAGCAAAATCCGCTTTAGTCTCTACAAAGACACTTCGTTAACTTTGCGTTGGCAAAGATACCAATAATTTCTCAATCCACAAAACTATGGGCGAAATTACTGCCGAAATATCTTGTGTCGCTACTATTAACGGCGGATGCCTAGCTCCTTAATGATAGCACGATACCTCTCAATGTCCTTCTCCATTAGGTAGTCAAGTAAGCGACGACGCTTACCAACCAACATCTTGAGTGCACGGGAGGTGTTATGATCCTTTTTATTTGACTTCATGTGCTCAGTCAAATGCGAGATACGGTATGAGAACAATGCTATCTGGCTCTCAGCGGATCCAGTATCAGTGTTGGACTTCCCGTACTTCTCGAAGATCTCTTGCTTCTTTTCCGAATTCAAGTACATAACTCTACTCAATATATAATAGTTAAACACTTGCAACGCTCTAGCACTCGGCTAGGCCTTCGCTAAGGCAGTTGCGACTGCAAAGGTACCAAAAAATATAAATACTGGGAAATATTTCTCCTGTTTTGTCTGCAGCGTGGATTCTAGCCATGGTATGCACCTCTCCCAAAGCCGCATTATTCGTCTTCGTAGCTACTGTGTGATTTGGTTTCGTACTTCCGGCTCAGTGAATGGATGAAGTCATTCATAGGGACAAGGATGATATTGACTGCCAAGATGGCAAGGGTGCCTAATAGTGTTTCGTAAAAGAAGCCACCTGCAGCTAGCGCACCTATAGCGGAGCTACACCATACGGTAGCCGCCGTAGTGAGTCCACGCACACTCACCCCTTCCTTAAAAATGATACCACCACCAAGGAAGCCGATACCTGTGACTACTTGTCCGATAATTCGTGATACGTCGCCTCCTTTGGCATCTGTAATCATGATGGAGAGAAGCACGTAGAGAGATGCACCAATGGTTACCAAGGTGATGGTTCGTAATCCCGCTGACTTGCTCCTCCATTCACGTTCAAAACCGATGATAAAGCCCGCTCCGATGGCAGCTAATAGGCGCAATGCGAAGTCAAGTGTACTCATATATTGATTTGATTATAGTTTTCTAGTTATTGGATTTCACATTTCTGTAAATATAATAACTTATTGCCACATTCCGTAATAACTACGATTTGGCTGCGGGTTTTACGCCTCAGAGGAGCCTATCGTAGGTCTCTTCTTTTCGAGGATTATCCAGTATCGAATCCTTTTTAACCACCCAAGGTACACTCCCATTTTGGGGTTTCTAGCTGCGAAAATAAGGTGAAAAAATAGGCTAAAATAGGGTTAAAGAGGCCTGTTTTATAACTAATTGAAATTCAGTGTCATATAAAAGCGTTTGCCGAGATGCAACTAAGCGTTTGCTTTGTTGCATCTCGGCAATTGCTTAGTTGCAACTCGCCGATTGCTTAGTTGCATCTCAACTTTTGCCCTACTATTAGGAGACTGCTGCACGAAGTGTTATTCTCAAAAAAAAGAGTGGGGAAGCCCCTATAGAGAGGCTCCCCCACATTCTTTACTCTTATGTTATTCCTTAGATGTCATAGGTAAGCGTTACCGTCACGTTGCGTCCCTTTGCGGGGATGAATTGGAAGGAGCTTACTGCTGATTCGTAATAGAGTTTGTCGGCAATGTTATTGAGATTTAGTTGGATGCCATATCTGTCGTAGCTATATCTGGCCATAAAGTTGAATACGTTGTAGCTTGGAATGGAATATTCGTTGCCACCATCGGTAAATCTTGTGCCCATAAATTCGTGTCCGAAGCCAAGCATCACGTGGTGGTTATTATCAAAGGTGTTTTGTAGCATCAGCCATTCAAAGGCTTTGTGGCGAGGTACTAGACCTACTTGCTTATCGCCATTCTCCTTTGAATCGGAGTAGGTATAATTGGCTGATAGCTGGATGTACTTGCAAGGGGTGATCAAGGCATCTACCTCAAAACCCTTTATGGATTGGTTGTCTGCGAAGTAGCCAAGTAGCTTATCATCACCCTTCTTAAATGCCAGCACATTTTTGGTCTTCATATAGTAAACATTCGCCTCTACGGAGAAGTACTCTTGATCACCAAAGCGGAAGCCCATCTCATACTGTATACCGGTAGTTGGCTTTACCTTAGCCACATCACTTAATTTCATTGGCTGGTCATTTTTATCCACATAATCAAATCCAGACTGCTTGACAAGCTGTGGTTTGAAGAAGCTGGAAGAGGCAGCAAATACATTGAAGTCCTTAGTGAAGTTGTAGACTGCACCTACGCGGTAGGTAGCATAAGGGGTCTTAGTAGGATTGGTAAAGCTGGGATCCTTAGCCTTCATTACATCGCTATCAGCGGTTTGGTACTGCGTGAACTTGCGATCTACATACTCCATACGCACACCAGCCATCAAGTTGAGTTTGCCCCAAGTCATGAAGTCCTGAAGGTAGAGACTATGGCTAATATCACGATAGAGCTGGCGTACCCTGAAGTAGTCAATATTGATAGCACCTTGATTGGTCTGTGGGTTAACTACATCTACCACCTTGTGCTCAGGTAGTGTTCCTTCGCCCGAGCAAGTAGCACCATGGCGGCGATCCATATCCATGAGGGCAAAGTTGTAGCCGATCAATAGGTCATGCTTGGTATTGCCCCAATTTAGGGTTTTGGTCAGCTCTAATTGATTTTGAAGGGCCTTTGTGGTGTAGGCAAATGAGAATTGACCGTGCCCTACCTTATTGGGATCAAGGTACATCCTTACAGGTACTCTTTGGCCATTGACCTCTTTTGTACCCATATAGGTGTAGTCGTATCCAGGGAGTCGCTGCTCACTCTTGGCGTAGAATACTTCGTCTGTGGAGTAGTAGAAGATGTCGTCCCAAGAGCCCATCAGGTGCTCGCTTAATTTCCACCCTTCGCCGAAGTTCCACTGGTACTGGAGGTCAGCAAGCACTGACTTGTGTGCTAGATCATCAGCGTCGGCAGAGTAGGCTCTATCTATCTGTAGGTTGGGGTTCATCCAGCCTCCCTTGATGATATCCGTTGGATCGTCTACGTGGGCGACGTCCTGGGGAAGAATTGGGAGGCCATAATCGCCACGGTAGTTGTCTCTATTGGCTCTTACAGCAAAGTCTAGTATCTGACCAGCTGCTGGAAGCCAGCGGAAGGCAATTGCACCATTGATACCCCGCTCGTAGTTTTGTCGCCAACCATCAGAGTAGACTGCCTCAAGGTCGCCACGAACTGCAAAATTGTCGCTTAAACCGGTGGAGTAGCCAAAGGCTGCCCTTCCTGTCCCATAGCTACCGTAGGAGAAGCGTACATTGGTGGTTGGGGTGAACGTAGGCTTTTTGTGCACAATATTCACCAATCCACCAAGTGCGGAGTGGCCACCCTGTAGCGATGCAGCACCCTTAATCACCTCAATACGATCTACTGAAGCAAGGCCAGTGATAGGCGCACTTTGCCAAAATGAGGCACGGTCATCACGCATACCATCATTCAGCATCAAGGTGTTCATGATACCTCTTAGCATCACCATGTGGAAAGCGCCATACTGCTTGTGTGCAGTCACGCCAGGGAGTAGGTTGGTCACCTCGGTGATCTCATTAACCCCCAAGGCACGAATCCCCTTTGAGGTAATGATGGAGGTGGTCATAGGCAGCTGGCGAGCAGGGGCCGAGATCTTTCCAAGCTCAGTTGGCTTCATGATACGAAGACCACTCACTACCACTTCATTGATGGTCTGAGTCATCTGCACGCTATCCAAACTAGATGGCGTTAGCGAGTTGTCTTGAGCACTCGCAAATAGTGCTGGAGCCAAAGCCAGTGCTACACCCATAATTGAAGTCATTAGTTTTCTCATACTTCTTACAATTAATAATATGTAAATATAAAATACCAATCATGCTCATACCTTAAGCGAGCAGACTATAGATTGTAAGAAGCAAGAGGGTAGAGAGGGTCACGGTGCCATTTGGGTACACCACCTCTGAGATACCTCACTTAGACAGGCCTTAATTTCCCGAAAGCCTACACATCTATACAAATGTCGCCTAAAGTAACAACGCTCAAGAGGTAGGTCTTCCGGCTCTTCCAGTGCTGGGATTTTCTCCTCGCCTTCCCATACATTACTTCTGTACAGTGGCTATGGATACACTCAATTGGAAATACGGCTGCGGGTTCAGCTTTGGCTTTGCCTGTTTAATGGCGTACCAAATTCCCTTACACCTCCTAAACCTTTGCAAGTATACTAAATAATCCAATCCAAAGAGTTTCTAAGTGTTAATTCAGTCGTTTGTGGGATATTATTTAGTAAATCATACAGAATATATCGCAACCCTGAGTGGCCACTAATCATTTAGATTATGGTACCTTTGCAGTGGTCATAATAAAAAAGCTCCTCTTGGTAGCTTAGCGATACCAAGTGGAGCAAAGAAAGTAGCCCCGACGGGAATCGAACCCATATCTAAAGTTTAGGAAACTTTTGTTCTATCCGTTGAACTACGAGGCCATTTACGCACGAAGATGCGTGGTGCAAAATTACCATTATTATTCTTGATATGCAAGAAAAGATATCTATAAGTGTGATAACCGTCTGCTATAATGCGGCAGGAGAGATAGGGCATACACTCCAATCGGTAGCAAGCCAGACCTATCCTCATATTCAATATATAGTGGTGGATGGCGCCTCTACTGATGGTACCGTGGCGCTGATTGATCAGTACCAAGGTAATATTGACTTCTTTATAAGTGAGCCAGATAGAGGGATATACGATGCTATGAATAAGGGGATTAAGGCAGCTACAGGCGATTATCTCTGTTTTATGAATGCTGGTGATACCTTTCATTCTCCAACTACCCTCTCAGCGGTCTTTGCTCAGATCAAGAGCCCTTTGCCTGATGTGATCTATGGAGAAACAAATATCGTCGATGAAAATAGACAGTTCCTCAGACCCCGACGCCTGAGTACCCCAGAGCAGCTTACCTATCGCAGTTTCTTAAAGGGGATGGTGGTTTGTCACCAATCCTTCTATCCACGTAGAGACTTAGTGCCATGCTATAATCTTGGCTACCGCTTTTCCAGCGACTTTGATTGGTGCCTTAATATCTTGTCAAATGCTCAGCACACCTATAATAGTCGGTTGATCCTGACAGATTACCTTTCGGAAGGAGCTACCACTCGAAATCACCGTGCCTCTCTCAAGGAGCGGTTCAAGATAATGGGTCGCCACTATGGGTGGGTAAAGACGCTTTTTGCCCATCTCTTCTTTGCATTTCGGTGGTTATTGAAATAGCATCAAGTAGTGGATCCAAAGGTGTGTTGCATCATCTCATAAATTGGCGGTTCAAAAAGAGTAGGGTAATAGGCTGCTTAAGTCAAATATATTCTATACATTTGTGGAAAAGAGATAGTTACAAATAATTCAATAACAAAAAACGAAAGTATTATTACTATGGCAAATTACAAGATTGAAACGATAGAGGGCATTGGCTCAGCTTTTGGTCAGAAGCTTAGAGAGGCAGGTATCAAAACAACTGACGAGTTACTGAAAGCAACCAAGACCAAGAAGCAGAGAAAAGAATTGGCCGGTGCGACTGGCATTAATGAGGATAAGATACTTACATGGGCTAATCATGTGGATCTCTTCCGTATCCAAGGCGTTGGAGCTCAGTATGCCGAGCTACTAGAGGCTACTGGCGTTGATACAGTTAAGGAGCTAGCCAATAGAAATGCCGAGAACCTTGTACAGAAGATGGAGGAGGTCAATAACTCTAAAAAGCTAGTGCGTCGTATCCCACCTCTTAAGTCGGTTCAAAAGTGGATCGAAACTGCTAAGGCTCTTCCAAGAGGTTTAGAGTATTGATTTAGCAACGTTGCTCATATAGCATACAGGTGAGGCTGGCAGAGCCAATCGCCTGTAGGAGATGAGCAAATTGATTTAGCTACCCTAGTGGTCGCACAGTGATTATTGTGTGACTAGTGGGGTAGCTCTATATTTTGCAGATGATCTTATGGCCTCTTTGTCTAGGGCGAATTGGTCATAGCTATATTATCTCATTAAAATTGTGTACTTTTGTTAAGGTATGGAATACAAGACCTATATTAGATAAGTATGCAGTCAGAGCAGGATTATGGAGTAGTGGTGCAATCAGCTTTTGATCAATTGCTGGCTGATTACCTCAATTCAAACCATCGGAAGCGCACCGATGTTATTTGCAAGGCCTTTAATCTGGCACGTGCAGCACACGAGGGGGCAAAGCGCAAGAGTGGAGAGCCCTACATCCTACACCCTATCGCAGTAGCAAGCATTTGCTGTAATGAGATAGGGCTGGGCTCCACGAGCATCGCTTCGGCGCTCTTGCACGATGTGGTGGAGGATACCGAATATACAGTGCAGGATATCCGTGATATGTTTGGCCCTACCATTGCTCGTATTGTGGATGGGCTCACCAAGCTCTCTGGTGAGATTTTGGCGGAGATGATGATGGGTAAGGAGAATGCTTCGGCCCAGCTCGAAAATATCCGTCACCTCCTTCTGACGGCCAATAATGATATGCGGATTGTTATTATCAAGATTGCTGACCGTCTGCATAACATGCGTACGCTAGGAAGTATGCCATTGGCAAAGCAAGCAAAGATCGCCTCCGAGACACGCCTATTCTATGCTCCACTCGCAGAGCGACTGGGTATGTACGATATTATGAGTGAGCTCAATGACCTTTCACTTAAGTACGACCATCCTCAGCAATACATCGAGATACAGGAGGAGATAGAGCGCAGCGGTGCCAAGCGCTCCAAGCTCTTTCAGCTATTCTATGCCGAAGTGCGCGAAGACCTCGAAGCTACTGGGTTAGTTTACGAAATTCAGCATCGGATGAAGGGCATCTATTCCATCTGGAAAAAGATGACGACCAAGCAATTATCCTTTGATGAGATTTATGACCTATTTGCCATCCGGATTGTGTTTGAGCCGACTCGTAATGATACCGAATACGATGATTGCTTTAGGATCTATCGAGCCATAAGCCGGCATTTTAGGATTAAGGACGACCGCACTCGAGATTGGCTCACCAAGCCTAAGGAAAATGGCTATCAAGCCCTCCACATCACTGTTATGGGGCCCCTCGGAGAGTGGGTAGAGGTGCAGATCCGTTCAAAGCGAATGCATGAAATGGCGGAGCGAGGACTGGCAGCACATTGGAGATACAAGCAGCACCCTGGGGAGATCGACGAAATAGAGCAAAATATTCTCAATAACGTGAGGGTACTCCTCAGCAATCCTGGACCTAGTGCATCGGACGACTACGAGACAATGATGTACAAGTTTACCACGGAGGAGATGCTGATATTCACCAAGATGGGAGACCAATTGAGAGTACCTCAAGGGTACACTGTGCTCGACTTCGCTTATGAACTAGGTAGAGAGTATGGCGATCATTGCCTTGGTGCCAAGGTCAATCATGTGATGGTTAATATCGACTATCCCCTTCACAGTGGTGACCAGATAGAAGTGCTCACTGCCTCTAAGGTACAGCCGAGAGAGGAGTGGCTGGAGTATGTTACTAGTCCACAAGCCAAGCGTTATATTCGTAATTACCTGAGTAATGTTCGTACCAAGCAGATCCAAAGAGGTCGAAACCTTCTCGAAGCCCATCTCCACAGAGAGGGGTATGCGTTGGGAGATTTGGTCCCTAATTTTGGGCATGTGCTGAGCTACCCTACACCCGAGCATCTATTCCTCGCAGTACAGTCGGGCGAGGTCTCGCTAGACGATGACTTGACCAAGCAATTAATAGAGGATCGGCACAAGGGAAATCGTATGAGCGAAGACCGCCAGTTGTGGCTCGATTCGGATGAGACCCAGGTACCTAGCATCGCTCCGGAGGACCGCAAAAAACTCTATACCCTAGAGGCGAGGGATGGCCGTAGAAATTATATCCGTTCTCTCTGCTGTAAACCAATCTGCGGGGAGGAGGTAGATGGGATACTGAATCATAAAGACCAAGTGGAAGTACATAAAAAGAGTTGCTCAATTGCTATGCAGCTCAAAGCCACTTATGGTGACCGAATCGTGGCGGTGGCATGGGGTCCTCATATCCACTCCAACTTTGGAGTTACTCTAGAGGTGGAGGGAGTTAATCAGGATGGTTTTGTCCACAATGTCCTCGGCACCATTAGAGATTTGAGAGTTCCCTTGATAGAGATTCATTTCTCTAGCTCCATTGATCGGGCTATCGGTACTTTACGCATACGTATTCCTAATATTACAGAGCTGAATTATCTCATTCGTCGATTAAAAGACGAAAATGATATCCTTCACATACAAATACTGACCAATAAACCAATACTTTAAGACATGGCAAGAATCATTGCACCCTCCGTGCTATCGGCGGACTTTCTAAACCTCGGGCGTGATATAGAGATGCTCAACCAGAGCAAAGCAGAGTGGATACACTTGGATATTATGGACGGGCTATTTGTGCCCAATATCTCCTTTGGGCTACCTGTAGTCCAAGCTATCCGCAAAGCTACGACTAAGACCCTTGACGTCCATTTAATGATAGAGCAACCAGAACGTTATATCACCGCTTTTGCGGATGCTGGAGCGGACGTCCTCACGCTGCACTACGAGGCGTCGCGCCACTTGCATAGAGCGATGCAACAGATACGTGATGCTGGCATGAAGGCTGGCGTGGTCCTGAACCCCCACACCCCTGTAGAGCTACTCCAAGACCTACTCCCTTATCTTGATCTAGTACTCTTGATGTCGGTTAACCCTGGCTTTGGAGGACAGAAGTTTATCCCTCAAATACTTGATAAGACGGTAAGGCTTAAAAAAATGATTGAGAAGCGGGGACTAGAGGTGCTGATTGAGGTAGATGGCGGAGTGAACGCTGAGACAGCAGCGCAGCTCTTTGATGCCGGAGCAGATGCCTTGGTGGCGGGAAGCTACGTATTTGGCTCCGAGGATCCTCAGAAAACTATCGAAAGGCTTTTAGAGGTATAGAGGAGAGGCGTGCCACACCACAGAGCTACCTCTCCATGTCATCACTGCTAGTCCCTAGGATTGAGTATACCCATCGTCCAGCTTTCAGATTGGTGATAGGGGTCTTATTGGGTGCTTTGATTGCCCAGTCGGACTACCTCTTTGCGATAAGCATCACCCTGGTTGTTGTGATCGGGGTGTTGCTTTTCTATCCTTTCAAAAAGATCAAGGCAGAGTTGCTGATTTGGACCCTATTCATCGCCATCGCCTTCGGTCTGTATACCCATCTTAGGGGTGCTAGATATGAGCAAATTCTTCAGCCTTGCAGCGTAAGTCATGCTAGAGTAAAACTTCTTTATCCCCTCATCGCTAGTGCCGAGAGTGAAATTCGGTATCGGGCAAAGGTAGAGCTCCCCAATGGTCAATGGATCAATGTGCAGCTTAGAGTGCCTGGCTCCAGCACCATCAATGAGGCGAATAGCTACGGAGCCGAAGGGGTGGCAGCACTTGATCTCTCACCACTCAGCGCACTCAAGAATAAAGGCTATCGAAAGTATCTCATCAGTGAGGGAATTCATGCTACGGCCACCATTCAGAGCATTGAGACATTAGCTCCGATGTCCAATAAACCTCTGACAAGTATCCTTCAGCACTGGCGCTATCTCCTTCGGCATCAATTTGAGACACTCGCCTCTGACTACATACCGTGGGAGGGTAGGGGACTTATCTATGCCATCTCTCTTGGTGACCGCTCACTGCTCCCCTCTAGTCTGAAACGGCAATTTACCGATTCGGGCGTGGCTCACTTATTGGCACTTAGTGGTTATCACCTAGGTGTGGTGGCGTGGATAGCTAGCCTACTTATTGGATGGGCACTTTGGCAATATGAGTGGCGGTACCTCCGTTACCTCCTCCTTTTTATAGTGCTTCTCGCTTACACTCTATTCTCTGGAGCCTCCACGGCTACCGTCAGAGCCTTCCTATTGAGCGCCCTTCTTATTGGTGGAAAAGTGCTTACCAGACCCACTGACCCCATTCAGCTCCTCTCACTAGTCTTCTTGGTATTTATAGTGATCAATCCTTTTGCTTACTATAGTATCGGATTACTCTTAAGTCTTTCCGCCGTTTGGGGCATCTATAGTTTTTTCCCCCTCTTCAAAAGGTTGCTTAACCCTACCAATAGACTTCTCCAGTGGCTTAGAGACCTCATCTGCCTTGCTGTGGCGGCACAGATTGGAGTACTTCCACTCCTATTTTATAACTTTGGAGCCGCTCCACTTGTATTTATTTGGAGTAATATCCCCCTCGTATTTATCAGCAGCTTACTGATCCCCTTGGCACTAGTTGCCTTCTTGCTTACTGCTATTTTTGACTGGGTGCCTAGTTTCCTATTAGAGATGCTCCGGCTCATGACTGGGTGGATGCACTCGGTCACCTCACTCTTTAGTCACGATCCAATGAGCCTCACCCTCCAGTTTGATGGCATTGCCCTCGCCCTCTATTACCTCATAGCTTACCTCGCATACCGCCTATTGCATAGCTACACCTGCCAAGTAGAGATTGCAAGAATTACTCACCCATCTCACGAGGAGCTTTAATCCAAGTCGTTACGGTTGTTAAAAGAGAACGCCCTATGTCGGTAAAGACATAGGGCGTTCTCTTTTCAGTGATCTCAGCTAATATTATTCATTAACGCTCAACGCATACTCTATGCGTCGAATCGATTCTTCAATGCCTAGAATATGGATGATTTCATGGATCTTAGCGCCACGGCCTTCGCCTACCAGAGCCATACGGATCCCATTCATCACCCGACCCATAGGTAGTTCATCTCCCTTTATCTTGTCGTAAAGTGCCTGCTCAATAGTCTCCTGAGATGCCCCCTTATCTAGCCCCTTGAGTAGGTCAATGATCATCCGCAGGTATTCAGGTGTCTCCGCCTTCCAATGCTTCTTCATTCCCTTCTCTTCAAAAGTGGTAGGCGCTACAAATAGATACTTCACCTCCCGTACAAAGTCGGGGAGCAATTGTACTTTCTCCTGTGCGGTGGCAATCGCCTCCTTGAGCTTCTCATCGCTAGCTTCGATGCCCTCTGCTTCGAGCATTGGACGCACAATGGGGAGTAATTGGTCTAGCGACATCATCTGGATATAGTGGTGGTTGAACCACTTAGCCTTCTCAAAGTCAAAGCGGGCACCGCTCTTGCTACACCTCTCTAGAGAAAAGGCATCTTTCAGCTGCTCCATAGAGAAAATCTCTTGCTCTGTGCCAGGGTTCCAGCCAAGGAGAGCCAGGAAGTTGATCACAGCTTCGGGAAGATACCCTTGTTCGCGATATCCTGTGGAAATAGTGCCATCCTTTGGGTCGACGAACTCAAGTGGAAATACAGGAAAACCGAGTTTGTCGCCATCGCGTTTGCTGAGCTTACCATTACCCGTAGGTTTGAGGATTAAGGAGAGGTGTGCAAACCTAGGCATACTCTCCTGCCACCCAAACGCCTCATAAAGTAGTACATGGAGTGGGGCGCTAGGCAACCACTCCTCACCCCTGATCACCTCAGTAATCTTCATCAAGTGGTCATCTACAATATTGGCAAGGTGATAGGTGGGTAAGCTATCACTACTCTTGTAGAGTACCTTATCATCAAGGATGGATGAATTGATCACTACTTTGCCACGGATCAGGTCATTGACCTCTACATCTCTATTGGGCTCTACTAAAAAGCGCACTACATATTCGGCGCCACTATTGATGAGCTGGTCGACCTCCTCTTTGGGGAGCGAAAGGCTATTCCGCATCTGCTCACGTGTGGTGGCATCGTAGCTGAAATTGGGGTACTCCTTTCGTGCAGCCTCCAGCTCCTCTACAGTGTCAAAAGCATAATAAGCTTTGCCAGCATCCAGCAACTGCTGCACATACTTTTGGTAGATTTCCTTTCGCTCACTTTGGCGGTAAGGGCCGTAGGGCTGATGGTCGGTACCAATGCCCTCATCAATCTCAATGCCAAGCCACTGCAAGGCCTCAATGATATACTCTTCCGCTCCTGGTACAAAGCGTTTGCTATCTGTATCCTCAATGCGAAGCACCATCGTGCCACCGTGGTGGCGAGCATAGAGATAATTAAAAAGTGCTGTACGCACACCGCCAATATGAAGTGCACCTGTAGGACTTGGTGCAAACCTTACTCTCACCATATTATATATGTGTATCAAATCTGTTATTTACAACAAAGGTACAAAATCACTGCCACATTCAAAAACGCCACCCCCTCCCATGCGAGATTGTGCGGTATAAGAGCCAGACATAAAATCCACCTAAAATAGGGCCACATAGCCATCTTGTAATTGATTGGAAAACAGTGTTATACAAAAGCGTTTGTCGAGATGCAACTAAGCAATCGGCGAGATGCAACTAAGCAATTGCCGAGATGCAACTCGCCGATCGCTTAGTTGCATCTCAACTTTTGCCCTCTTAGCCCATGGGTTTATTGAGGTCGAAAATTGTTGTACGAAGGTGAGCCAAACCGTCTAGGTTTTCGAAAGGAGGCCATGGTATCAAAAATGTCGCTGTGAGTATTTGACCTCAGTTACGAACGGGACTACGCATTCGTTACTCTCAAATTGCTCAGATTTTGGCTATTCTTATGAATTATGTGTACATTTGTAAGGTAATAAGCGGAGGGTTTGTTTTTACAAGATATAAATTTATGAGTAAGGTAGATGTACTACTTGGTCTCCAATGGGGAGACGAAGGAAAAGGGAAGGTGGTAGATGTGCTCACACCACGGTATGACATGGTGGCTCGCTTTCAAGGAGGGCCAAATGCAGGACATACTCTAGAATTTGACCATAAGAAGTTCGTGCTTAGATCCATCCCCTCTGGAGTTTTTCAGGGCGGTAAAACCAACTTAATAGGTAATGGAGTAGTGCTAGACCCTGTGCTATTCAGAGATGAAGCACAGTCGCTAGAGGAGAGTGGTGTGGATCTCAAGCATCGCCTCTTGATCTCCAAGAAGGCACACTTGATACTCCCTACCCACCGACTGCTTGATGCCGCCAATGAATTGGCAAAAGGCGATAAGAAGGTTGGCACCACTGGCAAAGGGATTGGCCCAACCTATACCGACAAGGTGAGCCGTAACGGCCTAAGGGTGGGCGATATCCTAAGTCCCGACTTCCCTGCAAAGTTTGAGGCCATCAAGAAGCGCCACTTTGCTCAGTTAAAGGGCCTCAATTACTCCATTGAGACACAAGCACCTGATTATGCCGAGAATGAGCAGGAGTGGCTGGAGTCCTTGGAGTATCTCAAGGAGTACCAATTGGTTAATGGCGAGGCGAAGGTGAATGATGCCCTTTCTCACGATAAGCTTGTATTAGCAGAGGGAGCGCAAGGCTCACTACTGGATATTGACTACGGCTCTTACCCCTTTGTTACCTCTTCCAATACCGTTGCTGCTGGTGCTTGCATTGGCCTAGGTGTATCCCCTAGAAACATCGGACGTGTTTTTGGTATATTCAAAGCCTACTGCACGAGAGTGGGTGCCGGTCCTTTCCCTACCGAGCTCTTTGATGCCACGGGCGACAAGATTTGCGAGGTAGGTCGGGAGTTTGGCTCTGTTACAGGTCGTAAGCGTCGCTGTGGTTGGGTAGACCTTGTGGCACTTAAGTATACCACTATGCTCAATGGCGTTACCGACCTTATCATGATGAAGAGCGACGTACTTGATGGATTTGAAGAGATCAAGGTGTGCGTTGCGTATGAAGTGGATGGCAAGGAGACCACTGAGATGCCTTTTGAACTGTCGGACGAGGTGAAGCCTGTCTACAAGAGCTTTAAGGGGTGGCAACAAGATATGACCTCCTGCACTAGTGAGGCAGAGTTTAGCACTGAATTTAGAGAGTACCTCAAGTTTATTGAAGAGTACCTAGGGATACCTATTTATATAGTATCGGTAGGGCCAGATAGGGCTCAAACCATTATTCGTAAATAATAATATAGCAGATTACAGGGTATGCCTACAGCTTATATATTGATGTTTGGGGTGATGATTCTGGGCATGTTGGTCCAGTGGAACCTCCAAAGTGTATTCAAAAAGTATTCTCAGGTGCGTCTAGATAGCGGCCTCACAGGTCGAGAGGTGGCGGAGAGAATGCTTATGGAGAATGGTCTGACGGATGTCCGGGTGTTATCAACCCGTGGAAAGCTTACAGACCACTATAATCCCTTGGATAAGACCATCAACCTAAGCGAGTCAGTATACAATAGCAATAGTGTGATGGCAGCAGCGGTGGCGGCTCATGAGACAGGGCATGCCCTCCAGCATGCAATGGGATATGCACCACTGAAGATGCGCTCGGCCTTAGTGCCTGTGGTGCAATTTTCATCTAGCATTGTCAATATTGTACTGATTGCTGGCATCCTTTTGCTAAATGTGTTTCCCAAGCTTCTGCTCGCTGGGATTATCCTATTTGGTGTCACTACGCTATTTAGTATCATTACCCTTCCAGTGGAGGTAGATGCCAGTAGAAGGGCTTTGGCATGGCTAGAGCGAAGCCGTGTAACCAGCTACGAGCAACAGCCAAAAGCTAGTAAAGCACTCCGAGCAGCTGCCTACACCTACTTTGCTGCTGCTATTGGCTCCATAGCTACTTTGCTCTACTACTTGACTATTTATAGCAGTCGTAGATAAAAATTATCCTCAATTTACTTGTGGGTATCAATAAAATGTGTACATTTGTAGAGAGGAATGTGAAAAAGCTCTATAACACGTGTCGCGAGCTTCCAAATTATCCTCTGGTGGCTTTGAATAATTGATTACAATATACTAAGACCGAATAACTTATGAGACAAAAAAAGACGGACAGAGCAAATCTGGAAAATGGCAAGGGGCTATACTTCCTGATGGGTTTGGTCGTTGCCTTGGCTGCAGTCTTCGTTGCTTTCGAATGGGGCAATAAAGATGTAGTGGTGGCTGAGGATGATAGAAACTTCGTCATTGAGGAAGTGGAGGATATCCAAATCACTCCACAAGAGGAAGAACCACTTCCTCCAGAGCCTGAGGTGGAAACTCCTGTAGTCGTTGAGAATCTACAGATCGTGGAGGACGACGTAAAGGTGGCCGATGTGACCATCGCTTCTGTGGATGATGCTGCAAACAAGCTACAACAAACCTTTACTCCTCCAGCACCTACACAAAGGGCGAGAGAAGAGGTGGCTGATGATCATATCTTTGAGTACCTCGAGGAGATGCCTGAGTTCCCAGGTGGTCAAGCTGCGATGATGAAGTGGCTATCAAAGAACATCAACTATCCACCAATCGCAGCAGAGAATAATATCCAAGGTCGTGTGATGGTCTCTTTCGTGGTAGAGCCTAATGGATCTATCTCCAACGTTAAGATCGTGAGAGGTGTAGACCCTAACCTTGATAAGGAGGCAATGCGTGTGGTAGGCAAGATGCCTAAGTGGAAGCCAGGTATGCAAACCGGTAAGCCAGTGCGTGCACGTTTTACACTGCCAGTACAGTTTAGGCTACAGTAATAATAACAACGACTAAGTCGTAAGTAATACGTGGGTCGTGTGAGACATATCTCGCACGACCCACGCTTTATATAGAGATCGTCACACCAAGGCGATCTGCTATGATGCTTTTGAGAGCAGCCTTGCGAGTGCTCCCTTGGGGGTGCCTTATCGGACAGGTCGGACGAGTCGGACGAGTCGGACGAGTCGAACAAGACAATCGGATCTCAGTAGAGCACCTTCACATTTACTCAAACCTTGGTAGAGGTTTTCGTCCGACTTGTCCGACTTGTCTGACCTGTCTGACTTGTCCGATAAGGGTCCAAGAGAAAAGGACCTCCGAAGGGAGATCCTTTTACGTTGTGGTATTTAAGGTGAAGGAGGTTACTCTTTGGGATCCTCTGTTGGTTCCTCTTTTGATTCCTCTTTAGGGGCCTCTTCTTGGGTGATTTCGGTTGACTCCGAGGCTGCTAGAGCCTCCTTCTCTTGATTCGGAGGGGTCTCGGCTTCCTCCTTTTTGTCTTTAGCTGCACCTCCTGGTTTGGGGGTTTCTCTAAAGATATCTAGGAAGCTGGTGGGGCGCCCTTCGGGGAACCAGACGAAGTCGGGATAGTAGAGCTGACTTTCGTCGATCAGCAGCACTGGACTTACGGTGCCAACTTGCCGTCCCATCAGCTTCACCTTGCTTAGCTCCTTCTCCTCAAACTGCATAAGTATCTCACTGCACTGTGCCTTGACATGCTCTGTAGCGATGCTATCGGGATTAAGACTATAGTATATCACCTCGGCATTGCCACGGGTCCAGACCGAGTCCATCTGCTGGTCGGAAAAGTAAGCCAGTACCTCTCTACCCCGCATCTGATTGAAGTGCTTCTCCTCATCCACCTTACTAGAAAGGTAGGCATTTTCCCTAATGTGAGCATAATCTAGTTCCCCATTATGGATAAATAGCGACACCGTATCTCCCGTCACTTGCGACTCTCCACTCCAGATAAATGGCTTCCCGTAGCTCACCATCACCGAGTCGCGAGTATTGTAGATAATAGAATCGGCTACCGCTTGTGCATTGGAGCGGTAGAGGCGGGCATTGCCTATCCCCTTAAAAAGGTTACTCACCGAGTCGGCCTTGATCATCTCCATCAGTTTGGCATGCATATAGAGGGTATCTTCACTGGAGTACTCCACGATATAAGCACTATCTTGTGCAAAACCATAGCCAATGTCTTCATGATAAACTGCGAAATTGCCAAATAGAGCCACCTGCTGGGCAGTATCTTTCATCTGGATATGGCGGTACATCTCTGCTCGCATTGCTGCACGGTCGTAAAATAGCGAGTCACCCGTCATCCATCGAGTTCCAGAGACCATTACTGGCCGATTCATCAGATAGGCGAGGTCATTTTCAGTATCATAAGTTCCCCTAGAGGTATAGATGATTCCGCTATCCCCCACGATACGAGAGGGGCTCACAATATCTGCGAGTTTGGTCTCTGTATCATAATTCAATTGATCGGTATAGAGCTTAAAATTGGGGTTGTCCAACACCACATCTTCTTCAAACACCACCTTTTTACTCTTGGTATCGTAGGTGCCGTAGGTAGAGCTAAGTACATTAAGTGTATCAGCAACCGATCCGGTATCAAAGTAGTAGCCAAGACCGGTCTTGCGATCGTAGTCAAGACTATCGGTATAGAGGTGGTTATCTCCATGATTCATCACCACCGACTCTCGCAGGCGTGCTAGGAGGTTCATCCCATTGTAATCGATATAATTACAAGTGATCTCGAGTGAATCGCCTTGCTCAATACGCACTGATCCGAAGCCTTCAAATCTATTCTGCTCCTGATAGAGCTTGGCGCTATCGCAGTACATGGTCGCATCCTTGTGGCGAAGTACCACATTGCCCACCAGCAGCTGTGCGAAAGTATCTACATCACGATCGTATTTCCAGAGGTCGACATTCTCAATAAAAATACGCTCTTTGCCGGCAGTTGGGTTACTTATCGTGTCGCGATACAAAGAAGTCACGGCAGTAGTAGCCCTCAATGATAGGCTACTACCCCGTGACGAAATGATAAAAAGTAGCAGGAGGGCTACTGCTCCAGCCACCCTGGATATTGAAACTCGCATTGGCGATACTCTGGACTAATTCGTACGTAGGTCTTCTTCTGCTTCTCCCTGATCCATTCATGGAGGGTTTCATCTTGCTTCTTTTGTAGCACAATGCCCTTTACCACTTGATAGTCATCAACCACATTGGCTCGGTGACCAGGGACACGCTTCTTGAGCTTCACAATCGCCACCACAGTATTATTGTTTTTATCAAGCATTGTAAATGGAGCAGAAATCTCTCCCTCCTGGAGCTTTGCCACCTGGGCAGAAACCTCCTGAGGTAGATCCTCCATCACAAAGCGAGAGGTGCCGTAGTACTGGCTTTGGTGATTGGCATTGACCATCTGACCATTGGAGAGACGGCTATCCTCGTCATACGAATAGTACTTGGCCGCTACCTCAATGGGCAAGCTATCTACACGGATTAGGTGGGCGATAGAATCCATGCGGTTGGTCGTTGCAGTTAGCTCGTCACCATCCACATGTGGGCGGAGCAAGATATGTCGCACATTGATTTGATCACCACGCTTCTCAATCAGCTGCATGATGTGGTAGCCACGAGCAGTCTTCACGATTCGAGATACCTTGTCATTATCGGGCAGACCAAAGGCAACGTTGGCAAACTCTGGTTCAAGCTCTGCCCTTCCTACGAAGCCCATCTCGCCACCCTTGAGTGCGGTATTGCCATCCTCTGAGTAGATACGAGCAACGGTCTCAAAGCTCATCTCGCCCTTACTGATCTTATCGCTATACTCAATCAGCTTCTGTTTCACTCGGTCCACCTCACTCACCTGTACCTTTGGCTCCTGGGTCACAATCTGTACCTCTACCGTAAGAGGCATAAAGGGGAGGCTATCCCGATTGACTGTATCATAAAAGCGATTGACCTCCGATGGAGTGACTTGGATATCGCCCACCAGCTTCTGCTGCATCTGCATCATCACATACTCCTCGCTCACCACCTTGCGACGCTCGGCACGGATTTGGGCGAAGTTGCGACCAAAGTACTCCTCTACCTTTTCACGGCTGCCCACCTCATTGACCACTGCATCAAGCCACTGATTAACTGCTGCTGTGACCATCTGTTCATTGGGGTAGACACTATCTATTTGTGCCTGATTAAGGAATAGCTTTTGTATCGCCATCTGCTCAGGAATGATACAGCGGGCATTGCCCTCCATACGTTGACCCGTAGATTCGTAGTAGAGACGCTGACGCTCAATATCGGAGAGAAGGATGGTCTCGTCGCCGATCACCCACGCCACTTCATCCACTACATTGGCTCTACTTTGGGCATAGACCTTTGGTGCAAAAGCTCCCAAGAGTGAGAGAAAGGCAACCACAGAGATCACCGAGGTTATAACACTTTTATTCATAACTACTTATTTCTTACTTGCATTTTTCTTTGCCCACGCATCACGCAGACCAACTGTTTGATTGAATACCAACTTATCTGGAGTGCTATCCTTATCAACTGTAAAGTAGCCCTTGCGGACAAATTGGAAGTGTTGCTCAGGCTGCACATCACGAAGCCAATCCTCGGCATAAGCCACAGGGATAATCTGCTCGCTATCTGGATTGATCAGCTCGGCAAGGTCTTCAGCATCGGCCGATGCAGGGTCCTCCACCATAAAGAGGCGGTCGTACATCCTTAGCTCTACAGGAAGAGCGTGAGCGGTGCTTACCCAGTGGATGGTTCCCTTTACCTTACGATTGGCATTGGGCATTCCCGATTTGCTCTCAGGATCGTAGGTAGCATAAACCTCAACTACACGGCCTTCCTCATCCTTTTTGCAGCCAGTACACTCAATGATATAGGCACCTCTCAGTCGCACCTCCTGGCCAGGGGTGAGCCGGAAGTACTTCTTTGGAGCATCCTCCATAAAGTCCTCACGCTCGATCCATAGCTCACGGCCAAAGGTGATCTCGTGATGCTCAGGTGTCTCTGCCTCGGGATTATTGAGCACCCTCATCTGCTCCTCCTTCCCCTCGGGATAGTTGGTAATCACTAGCTTGATAGGATCCATCACCACGGCAGCTCTATCGGCCACTTTATTTAGATCCTCACGCACGGCGCTCTCCAGCATCGCCATATCGACCGTACCATCATACTTGGTGTACCCTATCATATCAATAAAGTTGCGGATACTTCTAGGGGTATAGCCTCTCCGACGTAACCCCACAAGGGTAGGCATACGTGGGTCGTCCCAACCGTGTACCAGACCTCTTGTCACTAGCTCCATCAACTTACGCTTACTCATCATCGTGTAGGTAAGATTGAGGCGATTAAACTCGTACTGATGTGGTCGGTACTCATCTGTCTTAAGTAGCTCCACTAGGTAATCGTAGAGAGGGCGGTGCACCACAAACTCGAGCGTACAGATAGAGTGCGTTACGCCCTCGAAGTAGTCGCTCTGCCCGTGGGCAAAGTCGTACATAGGATAGGCACTCCACTCCTTACCTGTGCGGTGGTGTGGGTGGTGAATCACACGGTAAATAACAGGGTCACGGAAGTGCATGTTAGGGTTGGCCATATCGATTTTGGCACGTAGCACCATCGCCCCCTCGGGGATCTCTCCGTGTCGCATCTTCTCAAATAGCTCCAAGCTCTCCTCTGCAGGCCGATCTCGATAGGGACTGTGGGTTCCTGGCTGGGTAGGGGTTCCCTTTTGGGCAGCTATCTGCTCGGAAGTCTGCTCATCCACATAGGCGTGCCCCTCCTTAATCAAACGGATAGCAAAGTCGTATAGGTCCTGGAAGTAGTCCGAAGCATAGTAGATATTGCCCCACTCAAATCCGAGCCAATGGATATCCTCTTTGATTGCCTCAATATACTCCGTCTCCTCCTTCACAGGATTGGTATCATCGAACCTCAGGTTACAAACACCATTGTACTTCTCCGCAATCCCAAAGTCAATGCATACCGCCTTGGCATGCCCTATATGGAGATAGCCATTGGGCTCTGGTGGAAACCTCGTCTGGATACGACCTCCATTGAGTCCATTCCGAATATCCTCCTCCACGATTTGCTCAATAAAGTTGAGTGACTTCTCAGTCACACTCTTTTCTGCCCCAGTAGGCTTCACATCCTTATTCATAATCTATATTCTCTACAACTTACTGATGAAGACGAAGTTTTTGAGCACCTCGTCGTCTGATTTTTCAATGTCCTTTCCTTTCCCCTCCCACCATATATTTCCGCCTTGTACAAATAGCACATGGTCTCCGATATTTGCCACCGAATTCATATCGTGGGTATTGACAATGGTGGTCATCTGATCCTCCAATGTTATCTCCCGCAACAATATGTCAATCATCTTGGAGGTCTCCGGATCCAAGCCACTCGTTGGCTCATCGCAAAATAGATAGCGTGGCCTTAGGGCGATGGCACGAGCGATCGCCACACGCTTTTTCATTCCCCCACTGATCTCCCCTGGATATTTGTAGCGAGCATCATAGAGCTGCACACGCTCCAAGCACTCTTTAGCCCTTGCTCGTCTACTTGCTCCCTTTTCATCCGAAAACATATCTAGCGGATAGAGCACATTCTCCATCACATTCATGCTATCAAAGAGAGCTGAGTTTTGAAAGAGCATCCCCACCTTCTGACGCAATAGGCGCGTCTCCTCAGGAGATAGGGTCTGTAGCTCAATGCCGTCATAGGACACAGACCCTTTAGTCGGCTCCAGTAGTCCAATGACGCACTTCATCAATACCGTCTTGCCTACTCCCGACTTGCCAATGATCAAGGAGCACTCACCAGGATTGAAGGTAGCATTCACCCCCTTCAGCACCTCTTTATGCCCAAAGCTCATATGTAGATCACGTACCTCTATCATATCCCTCTACACAAGCATTAATTGAGTGAGGACTAAGTCACAAATGAGTATCGCCACATTACTCATCACCACGGCCTTGGTACTAGCACGCCCTACCTCCAACGCTCCGCCCTTCACATAATATCCAAAGTAGGAGGCAATGGAGGCAATAAAGAATACATACACAAGGCTCTTCACCACCGAGTAAAAGATATTATAGGGCTTAAAGAAAAGCTGAAGCCCAGACTCAAACTGACTGATGGGGATGTTGGGCGAAAGCAGACAAGCCAAGTAACCACCCCCCAAGCCGACACACATACTGATCATGACCAATACTGGCACAAAGATCATCATACCAATAATCTTGGGGAGAATCACATAGTTGGCCGAATTCACTCCCATGATATCCATCGCATCCAGCTGCTCGGTAATACGCATCGTGCCAATTTCGCTCGCAATGCTACTGCCACACTTGCCAGCTAAGATCATACACATAATGGTGCTCGAAAACTCCAAGAGTACAATCTCGCGAGTGGCATACCCGATTGTGAACTTTGGGATCAATGGGTGGCTCATATTGATCCCCAATTGCATCGTCAGTACAGCTCCTAGAAAGAAAGAGACCAATACCACAATCCAAATGGAGCCAACGCCCTGCACATACACTTCGCGAATCAGCTCGCGAAGAAACATACGATGGCGCTGGGGACGCTTAAAAACCTCCCTCAGCAATTGTACGTAACTACCTATGCGTTCAAGAGCAATACCCATCTGATATCAAGTCAATACCTATCACTAATCATCAAAAACATAATACCCACAAAGATACCAATTTAGAGACAACTGACAAGTACCACCTGCGAATCAAAGCAGGGGTTACTTTGATTATATCGCTACTTTGAGAACTCGTATATCTGCTGCTACAGGCGAGAACGGCACTTTGTGCAACATTCCCTTCCATAATGTATATGGTAATGAGGAGAGCCGCTATTCCGCCTTTTTCTTCTCCGCTTCTTTCAGTGCCTCTTTCTGCGCTTCCTCGTAGCGCCGACGCTCATTGATATGTATCTGCTCGTAGTCCTTGTCGGAGTCTACAACCACCAGCACGCCATTCTCAAGTACCAAGTGATAGACCATCGGGACAGGCTCACTCATCCATCCGTACGGCTGATAAGAACCTCGATAGACTAAAATCTCACGCACACCCTCGTCCAGTGCCTCCTTATTGACAAAGTCGGGCCCATACCGCATGACCTTCAGCACCTCTGACTTTGTCATTCCCAACTCTAGAGAAGTGACGCTCTTGTGGACTCTTTTCCCCTTATTGTAATACTCATCCAGAGAGCTACAGCCAGATACCGCCAGCCAAAGGAGGAGGAACAGGGGAATAATCTTGATAATACGACCAGTCATAAACAGACTCTATCAATAGGGATAGATACAACAAAGATACGAAAAAACCATACATTCCTATCCTAGAACCAGCTCTAACGTCAGGGTTACGCATTAGAATAGTCTTGAAAGTGGTATTTATCGGGGTATTTATGAATAAGGAGACTGTTACTCTGTGTTCATAATTAACATCCACGGATAAATCGATACCACAAATAAGGGGGCTAATGGTCTTCGTACAACTGCCTAAAAAAGCAACAGCTAAGTGGTCAAAAGTTTAGTTGCAACTAAGCAATTGCTTTGTTGCAACTCAGCATTTGCTTAGTTGCAACTCAGTTTTCGATTTTATATGGTGTTGAATATCAGTTTGTTATAAATTGGCTTTTTGGGCCACTACTTTCCCCTATATTTTAGAGACTGTTGCACGAAGGCGATCTGCTGCGTTGCTTTCGGAATTCGGGCCTCGGTCACGTACATAAGTACGCTCCCTTCGTCCTCATCCTCAGCGCCTTGCATCTCATCCTTCGTGCAAAGTCTCAGCACATTTGAAGCAAATGTGCGAGAATGGCACTTTGTGCAACATTCTCAATAGGGTCATTAACTTCAAATGCGTAGCCCTGCGAATCAGGATTATGAGACAAAAAATAGCAATCTCTCCTTAATACCCCTCCCAATTGCTCGGAATTGACTAATTTTGTATCGTATTCTGTTTGATAATGATATGAATAAAGATAGTATTCGGACCGTCCAACT
>NZ_AQVC01000039.1 GCF_000372405.1 Porphyromonas somerae DSM 23386
CTTGTGCGACCGCAAGGGTCGATTACATATACCGTATCCTTTTCCCCGCCGGTCGTTCGGGGGCGTTTGCCCCCTCCGACACGGGGGCTAGCTGAGTGGCACCCTGTCGGGTGCTCCAGCTACCATAGCGAGCCACCCCAGCGGGCACCCATCTATTGCGGCGTCCGACCTGTCTGACCCGTCCGATCTGTCCGACTTGTCCGATAAAGGTACTGCCGTCCGATAGAGGCACCGCTGTCCGATTAGGTACCGCTGTCCCACTAATTATCTCCACAAACCTTGGTAAGTGCTGATTATTTTCTGTAACTTTGTGAAGTGAAGGTAAGAAGATAAATAATCATATTAGTTAGATCATTTTTTGACGACATGGTAAATTACAAAGATTTAGGACTAGTAAACACTCGCGAGATGTTTGCTAAAGCTGTAGATGGTGGCTATGCTATTCCAGCTTTCAACTTCAATAATATGGAGCAGCTGCAGGCCATCATTCAGGCTGCTGTAGAGACCAAGTCTCCAGTGATTCTTCAGGTATCTAAGGGAGCACGTGCTTATGCCAATCAGACCCTTCTTCGCTACATGGCGCAAGGAGCTGTGGAGTATGCCAAGGAGCTCGGTGCTAAGAACCCACAAATCGTTCTTCACCTCGACCACGGCGATAGCTTCGAGACTTGCAAGAGCTGTATTGAGATGGGCTTCTCTAGCGTGATGATCGATGGTAGCTCACTTCCTTACGAAGAGAATATCAAGCTCACTAAGCAGGTAGTAGACTATGCTCACCAGTTCGATGTTACGGTAGAGGGTGAGCTCGGTGTGCTAGCTGGTATTGAGGACGACGTAGAGGCCGAGGAGCACGTATATACTCAGCCAGAGGAGGTGATCGACTTCGTTACTCGTACTGGTGTAGATTCATTGGCCATCTCTATTGGTACCAGCCACGGAGCCTACAAGTTTACTCCAGAGCAGTGCCACCCAGATGAGAATGGTCATCTCGTGCCACCTCCACTTCGCTTCGATATCCTAGAGGAGATTGAGAAGAAGCTTCCTGGCTTCCCAATCGTTCTTCACGGTTCATCAAGTGTTCCACAAGATCAGGTGGAGATCATCAATACTCACGGCGGTAAGCTCAAGGATGCTGTAGGTATTCCAGAGGAGCAGCTCCGCAAGGCTGCTAGGTCTGCTGTTTGTAAGATTAATATCGACTCTGATGGTCGTCTTGCGATGACTGCTGCTGTGCGCAAGGTCTTCGTTGACCACCCAGAGGAGTTTGACCCACGTAAATACCTCGGTCCAGCACGTGAGAGCCTCAAGAAGCTTTACATGCACAAGATCGAGAAGGTACTTGGTAGCGACGGAAAGGCAGAGTAACCATCCTCTTCCTTATTATAAATACAAGGGTGTGCAGAAGCTTCTGTGCACCCTTTTTAATTGGATCAGTCGGGAGCATGTTGGGGTAGGTCATTCCAATGGTAAAGTTCTAAAATAAAGGGCAATACTATTGCAAATGACTGAAAAACTAACTAACTTTGTAGGAGGTAAGAATTAAGAACCTTATAAAATTAATTGAACTATGATCAAGAAAGATGTATTAAAGAAGATAAATGACCAGATTCAGCTCGAATACGAGTCTGCATTCATCTACAAGCAGATGTCTATAGATATGGCCATCAAGGGCTGGAATGGTTTCGCTCATTGGTTCGACGCACAGTACAAAGAGGAGATCGCTCACGCTGAGGAGATGGTCAACTACGTGATTATGCGTGGTGAGACCCCAGTGCTACACGATATTAAGACAGCTGAGTCGAAGTTGGAGGGCGTAGTAGCCTATTTTGAGAAGGCTTATGAGCACGAGTGCTTCGTTTCTAAGTCTATCAACGAGATTGTAGCTGCAGCTCGTAAGGAAAACGACTATGCTACTGAAAACTTCTTCCGTCGCTTTGTTGATGAGCAGGTAGAGGAAGAGGATACCGTTGCTGGTATCGTTGATCGTCTCAAGCTAGCCAATGGTGATGCCGGCTACTTGATTATTGATGGCGACTTGGCAACTCGCCAGTAATCTCAAAGAGTGAATAGTAAAAGCACCCCGATTGGGGTGCTTTTTTTATGCCTAGGGCGGGTGCCTTCTTCGGACAAGTCGGACACCGCAATGGAGCACCCGAAGGGTGCCACTCAGCTAGCCCCGGTCAAGGCTCGCAGAGCCGAAGACCGGCGGGTTGAGAGGGACCCCAAATCCGACGACCCTTGTGGTCGCACCTACATAGGCTTGTGCGACCACAAGGGTCGATGACGTATACCGTGCCTATTTCCCCGCCGGTCGTTCGGGGGCGTTTGCCCCCTCCGACGCGGGGGCTAGCTGAATGGCACCCTGTCGGGTGCGGTGGGTGCCTTGGTCAGACAAGTCGGACAATTCGGACAGGTCGGACAGGTCGGACGCCACGATGGCTAGGTGGCTCGCTACTTATCTTGGTGGGCCGTCCGACTCGTCCGACTTGTCTGACTTGTCTGACTTGTCTGAAAAAGGTACCCCCACCGACTTGTCTGAAAAAGGTACCCCCACCGACTTGTCCGAAAAAGGTACCCCCACCGACTTGTCCGAAAAAGGTACCCCTCATAGAGGTACCTCCGTCCCTTGCCACTTTGAGAAGAAAGCGATCTGCTGTCGGGCATAGGTGCGCGAATGCTTAGCAATTAGACGAGTTGCTTCCTCTAGCGAGATATCACCGTCGAGGTATTGAAAGATCTCTTTGTACCCAATGGTGTTGAGTGCATTATACTCCCGATAGGGCAGGAGTGACCGTACCTCCTCCACCAGTCCTTTCGCCACCATCTGCTCCACCCGCCGATTGATTCGCTCATACAGCTCCTCACGGGGACGTGTGACCATCCGTAACTCCACCTCAAAGGGAAGTTTTCGTGGCGCTGGTGTCGTATGAAAACTACTGAATGGACGCCCTGAGGTATGGTACACCTCCAAAGCACGTATGATCCGCTTATGGTTATTAGGGTCAATACGAGCCAGATAATCAGGATCTACCTTTTGCAATTCCTCTCGCAGAGGCACCACTCCTTCCTCGTGAAACCGCTCCCAAAGAGCCTCGCGAAGCGTAGGCGAGGGTAGGGGGACCTCATCCATCTCATAGAGGAGGGCTTGCAGATACATCATACTGCCCCCCACCGCTACCACCACTGGATACTTGGTCAATAGCGTGTCCAATAGTGCCAATGCTTCCTCCGCATATTGGTAGGCACTATATGGCTCCGTAATCTCTCGGCACTGCACGAAATGATGAGGCACCGCTGCCCTATCCTCCTCGGAAGGGGCATCGGTGCCTATCACCATACCACGATAAATCTGTCGGCTATCTGCCGAAATGATCTCTGTATTCAGTTCCTTCGCAAGCTGCAAGGCGTAGGCCGACTTGCCCACCCCCGTTGCACCAATCACAGTGATCAGCTTGCCACGGCTCATTACTCCTCCGACGACTCCTCCCCAGAGATATCAAAGCCCTCGGCATCTATCTCCGAGAGGTCAAAGCTATCACTATCAAACTCCTCCAGTTCCTCCCGCTCAGGCGTTGGAATAGGTGCTGCCTTCGGTTTCTTTGGCTCCGCCACCAGTAGTTCCTCCACGTCCGAAGTCTGCTTTGGTGCCTCCCCCTTCCGACGGGTGCATTGAGGCTTATCTTGCTGTTCTCCAAGGATCACTTCCTTCAGCTCGAGGTAGAAGTAACGGTCCCCGAGTTGATCAAATTGATAGAGTATGCGATCCCCCTCCTCATCGAGGAAGTCATCAAGATAGGTATCATCCATCAGATAATACTCATCATCGGTGGCGTGCAACCCCATATCCATCAGCAGGATCTCCTTTTTAGGACGCCACTGCTTATCCGTGGTAAAGAAACTAGTGATTTGGTCGTCACTGTAGCCTACCGACTCCAAGATCGCTCGGTGCAATTCCAAAAATGTGGCGGTGCCATCAATACGGATCTCCCTCAAGAAGCCCGGTACCTCATCACTCACCATCACAAAACGATATATCATACGCTATATTGATAGTCTATAAAAGTTGATTTTACCCCACCTTAATCCAGAGAGCTTCCTCGCACAATGCCACGAGCCGACTTCTCAATAAAGTCGAGGATGATTTTCTTCTCAGGCAGATCATCATACTCCTCTTTGATCACCTGGATCGCTTCCGTGTTATTCAGCCCACGATTGTAAAGTGTCCGATAGATGTCGTTGATCAGGTAGATCTGCTCCTTGGTGTACTGGCGGCGTCTTAGTCCCACAATGTTGATGCCACAATAGATAGCTGGCTCACGCCCGATCAGAGTGTAGGGTGGGATATCCTTCGTGATGCGTGTACCCCCTTGGAGCATCGTATGGCAACCGATGTGTACAAATTGATGCACCAGAGTACCCCCACCGAGTATCGCCTGCTCATCAATCACCACCTCGCCAGCTATTTGGCAGGCATTGCCAATGATCACCTTATCGCCCACCTCACAGTCGTGAGCCACATGGGCATAAGCCATGATCAATACATCGCTCCCTACCTTGGTAAAACCCTTGGAGGCGGTACCGCGGCTGATCGTAGCATACTCACGAATCGTGGTGCGATCCCCTACAATCGCCACACTCTCCTCACCCTTAAACTTCAGGTCCTGAGGCTCGCCACCCACCACAGCATAGGGGTGGATGGTACACTCCCTACCGATGCGTGCTCCATTACGCAAAATAGCACCACTCAGTAGTTTAGTTCCTTCGCCCACCTCTACATTCTCCTCGATGACGGCAAATGGTCCTACTTCCACGCCTGCTCCCAGCTTTGCCTTGGGGCTAACAATGGCAAGCGGGTGTATCTTGGTCGTCTCTACCGACGAATTAGTCTGTTCGTTCATATTTTACTGATCCTTACTCTCTGTATTTCGGACAACTTTCGCCATAAACTCTGCTTCACAAGCGAGTTGCTCGCCAATGAATATCATCCCCCTCATATTGGCAATGCCACGGCGGACGGGTCCTATCAAAGCTACCTTCACCACCATCGTATCACCCGGCACCACCTTTTGCCTAAACTTCGCATGGTCAATTGTTAGGAAATAGGTCGAGTAGTCCTCAGGGTTCTCCATCTGATTTAGGATCAAAAGTCCCCCAATCTGTGCCATACACTCCACCTGTAGTACCCCTGGCATCACCGCCTCATCGGGGAAGTGACCGAGGAAATAAGGCTCATTATTTGTCACACACTTCACCCCCACAATATGCTCAGGTCCGATCTCTATAACCTTATCCACCAGTAGCATCGGGTAGCGATGAGGGAGTAGCCCTTTAATCTCTTGGATATTCAGGAGCGGTGCCTCATTAGGGTCATAGGTAGGAGCTTGTGTTTGATTGAGGCGGATATCCTTACGGATCATCTTCGCCAAACTGGTGTTGATTGAGTGCCCCGGGCAGGTAGCGATCACGCGCCCTTGGATCCGTCGGCCAATCAGTGCCAAGTCCCCTATCAGGTCTAGTAGCTTGTGGCGTGCTGGCTCATTGGGATACTGCAGAGGTTTATTATTGATATAGCCCAGTTCGTGTGCTGGCTTAGAGGTCGTCCCCACCGTTTTTGCCAGCTTATCCATCTTCTCTTGCGGAATCTCCTGATCGTAGATCACAATCGCATTATCTAGGTCGCCCCCCTTGATTAGGTTATTATCCAGAAGTGCCTCTATCTCTCGCACAAATACAAAGGTACGGGCAGGGGCGATCTCCTCAGGATAGGTGGTGAGGTCGTCCAGACAGGCAAATTGATTGGAGAGTACCTTCGAATCAAAAGCGATCAGCACATGGAGGCCAAAGGAATTGTCGGGGAGGAGGGTCAGCTTTGAGATGCCATTTTCACCCTTCACCTCTATCTTACGCTTCACCACATAGACCTCCCTAACTGCTGCTTGCTCTACCACCCCCACCTTTTTTATCTGGTGGATATACTCTATCGCACTTCCATCAAAGATGGGGATCTCAGGGGCATTCACCTCGATTAAGCAGTTATCCACCCCCATAGCATAGAGGGCCGACATCGCATGCTCCACCGTGCTCACCTGTAGCTTTTTATTGGAGAGCACCGTGCCACGCTCCGTCATCGTTACATACTCAGCCAATGCCGGTATGGTCGGCCGCTCTGGAAGGTCCACCCTACAGATCTTGATGCCGTGCCCCTCATTGGCAGGGTTAAATCGCACCTTGATATCTAGACCAGTGTGAAGCCCCTTTCCCTCTAGTTCAAAGGCGGCACCTAGGGTATGTTGCTTCTGCGTGGTGCCACCCGAGTTGTTCTTATTTGCCATGATGCTCTGCTTTCAATTGATTCAGCTCCTCCTTCAGCTGCTCTATTTCGCTTTTCAACTGATAGAGTTCGCGATCCATCTCTGGAAGTTGGACAAACTTTGCCGAGGCTTTCATCGCCTTCATATGTGGCTGTGCGGGGTAGCCAAACCATACGGTATTAGGCTCCTTAATGTCACTTAGTACCCCTGTCTTGGCAGCGAAAGTAACGTGCGGTGCCGTCTTCAGGTGCCCTGCAATACCCACCTGACCAGCCAGTACATTCCACGCACCGATAGTGGTCGAACCTGCTATCCCACTCTGTGCTGCGATGGCGGTGTGCTCCTCTACTTCGCAGTTGTGTGCAATCTGCACCAGGTTGTCAATCTTAGCTCCCTTACGAATCACAGTGGCATCCATCACAGCTCTATCAATGCAGGCATTGGCACCGATCTCCACATCATCCTCCAGTACCACCCGACCCGTCTGTGGAATCTTGTGGTAGCCGTCGGCATCAGGGGCAAAGCCAAAGCCATCCCCACCGATCACCGCTCCTGAGTGGATTACACAGCGACGTCCCACCTCTGTATGGTCACAGATCACCGCCATGCTATAGAGGCGGCTTTCCTCACCGATGGTCACTCTGCCACCAACAAATACATTGGGCCAAATCCTCACCCCATCTCCAATCACTGAGTCGCGACCAATATAGGAGAAGGGACCAATATAAACCCCCTCACCAATCACCGCTGTCGGATCCACATAGGCAAGAGAGGAGATTCCCATTGGCTTTTCCTCCGCCTCATTGCGTAGCTTCAGGAGGTCGGCAAGTGCGGTATAGGCATTGGGGACCTTGATGAGCGTGGTCGTCACCTCTTGCGAAGGCTCAAAATCATAATTTACCAGTACAGCGCTGCTTTTTGTGCTGTAGAGGTAGCTCTCATATTGCATATTGGAGAGGAAGGAGAGGGCCCCCTCTCGCCCCTTCTCAATACTACTGAAGTCGGTGAGCACCACATCAGGGTTGCCCACTACCTCACCACCTAAGTGGTCTGCGATCTCTTTTGCTGTAAACTTCATTTTAATCTCTTATATACCTGCGTAGGTACGTAGGTAGTCACTCATCTCAGACTGTAGCTCGGCCGCTTTCGCTCCTGCCACCTCTGCAAAGTCCGCTTCAGAACTAGCGTAGATGATGCCACGCGAACTATTCACCAAAAGCCCACACTCACGGGTCATCCCATACTGAGCCACCTCACGAAGCGATCCCCCCTGCGCTCCAACCCCTGGCACCAGTAAGAAGTGGTTGGGTACAATCGTGCGGATATGCTCTAGGTGTGTCGCCTGAGTGGCTCCTACCACATACATCATGTTAGAGGGCGTCCCCCATTGGAGCGAAGTGCGGAGCACCTGCTCATAGAGTCGCTCCCCATTGGAGAGCTGTAGTTGCTGAAAATCGGCCGACCCCTTGTTGCTGGTCAGCGCAAGGAGTACCACCCACTTACCTGAATAGCCCATAAATGGGGCAATGCTATCCTCCCCCATATAGGGAGCTACCGTGATGGCATCTACCGCCATCTCCTCGAAGGCGGCTCGGGCATAAAGCCCCGAAGTATTGCCGATATCTCCCCGCTTGGCATCTAGGATTACTAGGCACTCAGGGTGCTCCTGCTGTAAGTAGCTAACCGTCTGCTCCAGTACCGCCACCCCTCGGCTACCCATCGCCTCATAAAAGGCCGCATTAGGTTTGTACGCCACGGTGTAGGCTGCTGTGGCATCAATGATGGCTTTATTAAAGGCGAGAAGCCCCTCCTCATTTTGAGGAAGGCAGGCAGGCAACTTGCGTAGGTCACTATCTAGTCCTACGCAGAGGAAGCTCCGCTTCCTCTCTATCTCTTGTATAAGCTCCGCTCTATCCATAAGCGTTGGTTAAAAAGGTAACTGACCGAATGTTCCTGCAAATATCGTTAAATTTATCAAGATGCCCGCTATTCGGTCCAAAGCAAGCAAGCTGGCTGGTCGATAGCGATGCTGAGGTCTTTCTGCGCTCGCAATAGACCACTCTCCCTATCACAGCTGTAAAACTCTACCTTATTGGCTTTTTTGCATGCCACTGCGAGCCATCGACCAGAAGGGTTAAAGGCAAGGTCCATAGGTTGCTGACCTACACTCTGTGTCCCAGTCTTGGTAAGCTGCCCCATCAACTTATTTACCTTGAATATCGTCACTCGGCTCTCACGTCCCCACTCCGATACATAGAGGTAACGCCCATCTGGGCTGAGACATAGTTGACCTCCACGGCTTTGGGGGTCACCACTTAGCGAAAATCTCTCTACCTCAGTGAGTTTGCCCCGATGATGCTTATAGAGGATCACCTCTGGGTTTTGCTCCGTGAGTAGGTATAGAAATTTACCCGACGAGTCCATAGCGATGCTCTTTGGGCGACTTCCCTTGGGTAGGTCGGTCGTCTCTACATCAATGGTGAGTGGTGGGTTCTTGCTACTGACATTGAAGTGATACACTTTGTCCTGCCCCGCATCCACCACAAAGAGCTCCTTGCCATCGGGCGAAAAGCAGAGGTCGCTAGGGTGCGACTCTCCCTCTTGACCCAGTAGAATATGCCAATCGGGCTGACCAAGTAGTCCCGCCTCATCGGCAAAAAATAGGGTGATAGAGCCCGCATCATAATTAGCAGAGACCACCTTGCCACGGCCATCTGTCGCCACCGACCGTGGAGAGCCACCCAAGGTAAAGGAGCTATTGATCGCCGTGAGACGACCACTCACCCCATCAAGTTGTAGCGAGCTCACCATCGCCTCCGACGATTGCTCATTGGCGGTATAAATAATTCCCCGTTCCCTATCGAGTGCCAGACTGGTAGGATTGGGGGTGATGAGTGTGCTGCGATGCTTCACATTGAGGGTACGTGGGTCAAAGCTAAATGAGTAGAGCCCCTCCGACCTATTTTGAGTATAGGTGCCGACCAGAAGGGTCTGTTTTTTAGCTGGCTCATGACCATAGCTGTCTGCTTCCTTGGACTGCGGAGAGAGCAAGCCACAAGAGCTGACTCCCATAGCAAGCAGTAGTGCAATAGTCCCTAGGAATAGATGAGTTGGGCGGTATAACTTATTATCCATTATTATCTGATTCTACTCCAAATTTCTCTAACTAAGTGCAAGATAACCATTTCCGATTAACTCTCCAAGAAGTTAGAGCTTTTTAGCCTTTGGAGAGGGGCGGTACCTTATCGGACAAGGGGGGGGGTACCTACTCGGACGAGTCGGACAAGTCGGACAGATCGGACGGGTCGGACGGCCCAATAGATAGGTGATAGAAAGTGCCACGAGGTGCGGTGTGGTGGTGTGGTGTGGCGTGGTGTGGTGGTGTGGTGGTGGTGTGGCGATGGTGGTGTGGTGTGGTGGTGGTCGCCGATCTAGCGTGGCGTCCGACTTGTCCGACTCGTCCGACCTGTCCGACTTGTCCGATACAGGCACCCCCGCTAGGCACCCCCGCCAAGGCACCCCCGCTAGGCACCCCCGCTAGACACCCCCACCGAGCCACCCCCGCTAGCCACCCCCGCAAGTCACCCCCGCTACTTACCGTAGGCGGAGGATATCGCCCTCCATTGGGAGGTACTCTGGCGTGAGGTTATTGAGCTGGTAGAGCGACTTGAGCTGGATGCCATAGGTCTGGGCGATACGGTGTATCGACTCACCCACCTGTATGCGGTGCTCAAAGTGGGGTGGGGTGGCCCGTTTGTGCTTTGGCTCCAGGTAGATGATATCCCCCTTCTCGAGCGGGTATCCTGCTGGGAGGTCGTTGTACTCCGTTAGCTTTCGTTCCGACATACCCAAGTCGCGAGCAATTGCACTGAGCGAATCATCTTCTCCTGCTAATATATATAGGAGTCCATAGCTAAAGTAGCCCACCCGTTCGCCTGCCGGTGTAGTGGGTAGCTCAGGTCGTGGCTTCTTCTGTGCTTCCCTCTTTGGGGTGCTCTTCTGCGCATATTGATAGCGACGAGAGGTGTTGCCCTCATCGATGAGGTAGAGCTGATAATCCTCAATGATCTTGATCAGCTTATTGGCATATCCTCGGTCCGTGGCGTAGCCCGCATGTTGCAGACCTCTAGCCCACCCCTTGTAGTCCGTGGGGTCGAGTCGTTGTAGGGAGCGATAACGGGGTTGTTGGAGAAACTGCCCATGGTCCTTAAAGGAGTCCTCCACACGGTCGTAGGCACGAAAACATTCATTCGGGCGATCGTCATTGTGAAAAGTACGACTACCTCGCCACGACCTATGGCACTTGATGCCAAAGTGGTTATTGGCACCCGTGGCGAGACGACTTTGTCCCGCACCACTTTCCAGTAGCCCTTGGGCGAGTGTGATACTGGCGGGCACACCATAGCTCTTTTGGTTTTCCAATGCAATACCAGCATACTGCTCAATATAGCGGTTGTAGGCATTATTGCCCTGCACCTTTGGGAGCGTCACTTGCGTGGTCTTGCTCGTGCCACAACTCGCCAGCAGTAGAGCAAAGCATGCCAGTAGTGAAGCAAGTTGTGTCGATCTACTCATGGCGAACCAGTTTGATCGTTTCTCCCTCCAGCTCCGTAATCGGTAGCACCTCCATCGCATCTACCGTGAGGCAGAAGTCGAGTGCCCCCTCCTTTCCTGCCCTCACCATGCGTGGGTAGTGGTTACTCTCCTTGATGTACTCCGTCAGCGACCCTTTGTGTGCCTGCCATAGCTCCACCATCATCTGCGACACATCGGTCACCACCTCGTGGCTCTCCGAGAGGGCGTCGCAAAGGGCTGCGGCAAAGAGGGTATCCTCCTTGGAGGGGCGTCCCTGCCACCCGGCACAGATCGCCAGCACATCTTGCCCTTGGCAAAAGCGGGCCACGGCAGAGAGGTTCACAAACGTCCCCACCACCACACGATACCCCTCGGCAATCGCCGCCTTGATGGTGCGCGTGCCATTAGTGGTGGTAAAGTAAATCTCCTTGCCCCCGATCGCCTCCTCTGTATACTCCGCAGGGTCATTGCCAAACTGTGCAAAGGGGCACCGCACCACATTTCGCTCCGCCCCCACTAAGTAGCCTTCTGCGGCACGAGCCTCCGCCTCCTCCACCGTCTCCAGCGGGTAGATCGCCTTGGCTCCGTGCGCCATCGCTGTAGTAATCGTGGTGGAAGCTCTTAGCACATCAATCACCACCGCCACACTTCCTGGCTGGCGGTAGGCTGGAATCAGTTCCGGACTGAGGACAATATCTATCTTATTTTTCACTGCCTATATTATTAATGAGTGTAGCGATCATCTCTTCGTCGCACTCTCTGAATGAATATTCTCCAATCTGAGGTTGGTAGTAGGGCGGAAAGGCAGGCCGTCGGTACTTCGTTAGTCCCTCCTTTTCGCAGGAGAAAGTGCCATGGATCTCCTTCACCTTACTCTTCCGGATCAGTTCGGCCGCATTATCGGGGGTGATGCCAGCACCTGCCATAATAGTGATCCGCTTGCCCGCCTGCTTCACCAGTTGCGCCAGCGTCTCCACCCCCTTAGGTGCCGAGCTCTCCCCACCCGAGGTGAGCACCCTACGGAAGCCGAGCGATTTCGCCGCCTCTAGCGATGCCTGCAGATTCTCCGTGCGGTCGAAGGCACGGTGAAGGGTCACCGGCAGTTTGCCACACGCCTTGATCAGAATCTTATTGGTGAGCCAATCCAATTCACCATCCTCCGTGAGCGCTCCTAGTGAAAAGCCCGCCGCTCCGACCATCTTCAGGATCTCAATATCCTGTACCATCACCGCCACCTCACGCGTGGTGTAGACAAAGTCGCCACCACGAGGACGGATGATCGGGAAGACGGGAATCTTCACCGCCGTTACCACCTCACGAAACATACCCAAGGAGGGGGTGGTGCCACCCTCCGCCAGCGATGCACAGAGCTCCAACCGATGAGCCCCGCCCCGCTCCGCTGCGATGGCCGAAGCCACCGAATCCACACAAGCCTCAATTGTAATCATACACAAAGCTACAAAAAATATCTGTGGGGGTGCTATGGCGGGGGTGCCTTTACGGGGGTGCTATGGCGGGGGTGCCTATACGGGGGTGCCTATCTCGGACAAGTCGGACGAGTCGGACAGATCGGACAGGTCTGACGCCGAGCTAGATGTGGTTGCTGGCTTGGGCCGTCCGACTTGTCTGACCTGTCCGATCTGTCCGACTTGTCCGATAAGGTACCGCCCACTGTCCGATAAGGCACCTGCTCTTGTCCGATAAGGTACCCGGCCCGTGATTTTGCTTGACGATTGTGCGGTCTGCACTATTGTTGCAATACATTTGTAAGGTGTTGCCGAAAGATGCCCCCTTAAAATAGTGTGGTGTTTATTTGGTTGGTATTACATATTTTTCTACCTTTGTGGCGTGAATGTGTGAATGAAATGTAATCAAATACCACTATTGACCGCTCAGAGAGTGGAATATTGCTAGGTTGAGGTAACAAATTAAGCGCAATGAAAGTTCTACAGTTTGGAAAATTTTACCCAGTCAGAGGCGGGGTAGAAAAGGTGATGGAGCTCCTTCGGGATACTCTACCCACTCGTGGAATCGATTGCGACCTACTTTGCAGCAGTTATGATGCGGGTCCTTCCAAAGAGGTAGCACATATTGATGGGGGAACCACCTTCATCAGCAAAACCCTCTTCCGGAAGTTTGGCACCACCTTCTCACCACAGTTGCTCAGCAAGCTACGTGAGATCCAAGGGCATTACGATTTGATTCACATTCACCACCCCGATCCTATGGCCGGCTGGGTGCTCAAGCACTCCGGTTACCAAGGGAAAGTGGTATTGCACTGGCATAGCGATGTCTTGGTGCGTCCATGGTTGTACAAAATGTACCAGCCGATAGAGGATTGGCTCCTCCAGCGAGCAGATAAAGTGGTCGGCACCACTCCTATCTATGTAGCTGAGAGCCCACAGGTGGCGAGAGGCCTTCGCGACCGCTCCAAGCTCACCTACCTACCGATTGGGATCCCCGATAAGCATCCCAATGCGGCATTGGTGCAAAAGATACAAGCCAAGTACCAAGGCAAGCGACTCCTCCTCACCATTGGCCGTCTCGTTCCCTACAAAGGGATGGAGTACTTGATAGATATGGCGTCGCACCTGAGCGATGATTATGTGGTGCTCATCGCAGGGCGGGGACCCCTCGAACAGAAGCTACAGCAGCAGATCGAGGCAGAGGGGCTGACCAATAAAGTAAAGCTCCTCGGCTTCATCACCGACGAAGAAAAGGTGGCCTACCTAGAGGCGTGCCACCTCTTTGTCCTCAGTTCCATCACCAAAAACGAAGCGTTTGCCATTGTACAAGTAGAGGCGATGAGCCACCGAAAGCCTGTGGTCAGCACCCAGATCCCCGAGAGTGGGGTAGCTTGGGTCAATAAAGACCACGACTCCGGTCGTACAGTACCAGTAAGGGATGGCGAGGCGTTGGCACAAGCGGTAGAGGAGATCTGCTCCAGCGAAGCGGGCTACCACGCCTATGCCGATCGGGCAAGAGCAAGGTTCGAATCACTCTTCACCATCGATGCCATGACCGACCGCTGCGTAGAGATTTATCAAGAAGTATTGAAACAATAATATAATAGACTACTTATCCAGCTATCTGTGATAGCAACGTAAGTTAGAACACTATGAAAATGATTACTTGGACTAGTCTCGAAAACGAGAGAGAAGAAGAAGAACGAATCAAGGGAGATAGAGCCGTAAGTCTCACCTGCCCTGCACGGGAGGCAGAGGTAGAAGAGACCGTCGCTAGCTCTAACTCATCATTGGCCTATAGAGCGATCAAGCGGTTTTCCGACATCGTGATTGCCCTCGGCGGGCTACTTGTCTTTGGACTTCCTATTTTGGTGATTGCCTTCCTCGTATGGCGTGAAGACAAGCACTCTCCTATCTTTAAGCAAGAGCGTATTGGCAAGGGGGGCAAGCCCTTCACCCTTTATAAGTTTAGGAGCATGCGGATCGATGCCGAAAAAGGTGGTCGCCCACAGCTTTGTGCTACCGAGGGTCAGGACCCACGCCTCACCAAGGTAGGCGCCTTTATCCGCAACCACCACCTCGATGAATTTCCACAGCTTTGGAACATCCTACGTGGTGATATGAGCTTTGTAGGGTATCGCCCCGAGCGTCAGTTTTTTATCGATCAGATTATGGAGGCCGACCCCCGCTACGAAGAGCTCTATGAGATGCGTCCGGGCGTCTTCAGCGAAGCCACCCTCTACAATGGCTATACCGATACCCTCGCCAAGATGCTCCACCGCCTCGAGATGGACCTCGACTATATCAAGTCCCCTAGTCTGATGAGGGATCTCTCCATTATTTGGAAGACCAGTCTCTCGATCTTAAGTTTTAAGAAGTTTTAATTTCGTCACCAACTACTCACTTCATTAATTAATTTTTTCCTACCTTTGTAGCATGAAGTATATTGTCAATAATTTATCCCTTTGGGGAATGCTGATGGTGCTTCTCCTGGTAAGTTCGTGCAAATCGGTCAAAGATATCACCTACTTGCAGGATATGGAGTACCTGCGTGAGTACAAAGCACGCTACGACTCCAAGGCGACTATTAAGCCCGAGGATAACATCCGTATCGTAGTGAGTAGTTCGCGACTAGAGCTGGCCGCCCCCTTCAATCAGTCCACCACCTCTCAGGTGCAAGTCTCTAAGGATGGGACGGTAGGGAGCCAGGAGTATGGAGGTAGTACCGACCGCCAAAACGTCTATAGGGTCAATCAAAAAGGGATGATCAATTTCCCTGTGCTGGGTATGATACAAGCGGGAGGAATGACCATCGATGAGCTCCAAAACTCCATCTCCAATGCGATCATCAATGGCGGTTACTTGGCCGATCCTAAGGTCTATGCCGAGTATGCCGACTTTATCTTCTATACCCTAGGGAGCCTCAATCAAGGCAAGCATACCGTAGAGTCGGGGAGCATCAACCTCCTCGAGGCGATTGCGATGTCGGGAGGCATTAATGAGAAGGGCGATTTCGAGCAGGTATTGGTGCTCCGCAAGTCGGGCGATAGCTACATCATGATCCCCAATAATGTGAAGAGTACCGAGGTGATCAGTAGCCCCGCCTTTTACCTACAGCAAGGCGATATGATCTACGTGCCACAGAGATATGTCAAGGACGAGAAGGAGGATACCTTCTGGCGTGTCTTCAGCCGTACGGTGAGTATGATCACCTTGCCACTCTCCGTGATCATCACCATTATGCAGTTCAAGAAGTAAGATATTAAGCATTTAGTGAATAGATGAGTAATAATCCTAACATACATCAGCAAGGAACCCCCAAAATCAATGGGGCGACAGGGCTCAATGTGATGGACCTCTTCCGCTACCTCCTCTCCAAGTGGTACTGGTATGCGGCGGTGATCCTCCTCTTCGTCGCTGCAGCGTGGTATTGGGTGGCGAGGCGGCCACTGATCTACTCTAGCGGTGCACAGGTGATGATCAAAGACCCCCGTGCCGATATGAATGTCGATCTAGAGGTGGGTTCACGGCGAGGCAATAATAGCCTCAACAATGAGGTCTATATCTTCCGCTCCAAGATGCTGATGGCAGAGGCGGTGAAGCGAGCAGGTGCCGATGTCAATTATCAAGTCAAGCGCAACCTCCGCTATATAGAGCTATACAATAATACCCCACTCCGTCTTGTGACGGTCGATAGTCTCTCCTCCCAATCCTTTGCACTTGAGATGACCTATCTTGGTGATAATCAAGTGGAGATTGAAGGATTCCCCAAGCCAGAGAAAAGCCTCACCTTACCTCTGGGAAAGACAACCCAGACCCCTTATGGACCACTAACGGTACTTGCTACCGACACCTTTGAGGAGTCGAAAACCAAGGGAACCACCATCAAGGTGACCAAGTGGCCAGTGATGGCCGTTGCCTCTCGCTATGTAGGGGCATTGACCACCGACCCACAGAAGATGACCCGTATCCTGGAACTCCAAATCAAAGATAACCACCCCTACCGTGCAGAGCAGGTGCTCAAGGCACTCGTAGAGGTCTATAATGAGGAGGCGATAGACGATAAAAATGAGAGTGCCCGCAAGACCGCTCAATTCATTGACGACCGTATCGTGGCGATGAGTGAGGAGCTAGGGAGTGTAGAGCAGAAGCTTGCCGAGGCACAGAGTGAAGCGATTGATGTCACCGCCCTCGAGGTAGGGAGCGTCAATGCGGTAGAGATCAGTCAGGTAGAGCGTGAGCTATCACTGCTCCGCTCGGTTCGTGCCGCCATCGCCAATCCACAGAGCCAGCAGAGCCTCCTCCCAGGAGAGGATATTGTGGAGCCCACCATCGGTCGCCAGATCGCTCAGTACAATGAGATGAAGATCCGTCGCGACCAAATCGGGCAAGAGGGTAGTAGCAATAACCCTGTGGTGAAGGAGCTCGACCAGACCTTGGGGCTCCTCAAAGGCAATATCACCACGGCTATTGACAACCTCATCAGCTCCAAGAACTTCTCGCTCCGGCAGATGAAGAATGCCAAGGGGGTAGCGATCAATAATATGAAGTCGCAGCCTTATCGTGACCTCGGTACTCTTGATATCGCACGTCAGCAATCGATTAAGGCCGACCTCTACGTCTTCCTACTCAAGAAGCGTGAGGAGAACTCCCTCAACCAGGCAACGGCCGAGACCAATGCCAAGGTGATCGACTTCTATACCGGCTACCAACCCATTAGCCCCAATCGTACCAAGAGTATCGCCATTGCGATCTTGGCCGCTTTGGTGCTGACTACTTTTGTCTTCGTGACCCAATTGGTGAGCGATAATAAGGTTCGTAGCAAGAAGGAGCTAGAAGAGGCCCTCTCTATCCCACTGCTGGGTGTGACGCCAGCCGATCCACTACAGCAGAAGCACACCATACACGGCATTGCCGCTCAAGGCGACGATGCCAGCACAGAGGCGTTCCGCATCCTTCGTACCAGTCTCCTCTTCCGCCTACGTAATATACATATACAAGGGGCTGAGGGTGGTCGTACGGTGATGCTCACCTCCCTCTTCGAAGGGGCAGGTAAGAGCTACGTCTCCTATAACCTCGCCCGCTCTCTCGCCTTCCTAGGCAAGCGGGTAGCATTGGTCGACCTTGACCTACGTAAGGCGAGCCTCTCTCGCCGACTTCAGCTCGCAGGGGCAGGGGTGAGTGACTATATCCTCGACCCCACTTCAGAGCTGGCACCCATGATGGTACAGCCCGATGCCGAGCTACCCAATCTACAATTCCTCTCCACTGGTGGTGAGGTCTACAATCCTGTAGAGCTGCTGATGGATGAGCGGTTTGACCAACTGATCACCACTCTACGAGCCGAGTACGACTTTGTGCTCTTCGACTCTGTGCCCTTCGTGGCAGTGGCCGATGCGGCGGTCGTCTCAAGAGGTATGGATATGAGCCTCTTCGTGATCCGATCGGGTGTCACCGATAGGCGGGTACTCCCTGATATCCAGCGCATCTATGATGAGTCGCTCCTCCCCAATATGCACGTGATCCTCAATGGCGCAGAGTTCCGCAAACGTGGCTACGGCTACGGTTATGGCTATGGTTACGGCTATGGCTATGGACAAGGCGCCAGAAAAGGTAAACTTAAGAAAAAAGGAAAATAAACATAAGAATTAAAATCAGAGAAATTATGAAACAAAACAAGAAGTACGAGGCGCCTACCCTCTCCGTAGAGGAGGTGCGGATCGAAAAGGCCTTCCTAGCCAATGCTACTCCCAGCGCCAATATGCCTGATAAGGCTTTGCCAGGCGAGGGTACCGGTGAAGATGGTGATGTAAACCATTGGTTTGAAATTGGCGATTGAGAATGATGCCAAGCGCCTCTATTCGTGATGAGAGAGGCGAGTTAATACAGTTATTGATGTAATTTAGTAAGAAAGAACGTATGACTAAAAGAATTTTCTTTACTCTCCTTGGCACATCCCTATTGCTGGCAACAACCCCTGCTTGCAATCACTCGGAGAATCCAGAGGAGTATTGCTATGCACACGCTACGGCTACTATTGCTGATGGAAGTGGTGCTGGCTCTACGAATAAATTAAAAGCACTCTTTGAGGGGGGTACTACGCAAGATACCCCTGCAGTGATCAAGTGGAATGTGGAAAACAAACCACTCAATATGTTGGTCTACTACCCAACTACTGCTGAGAGTAAAGCAGTAGCAGCTTCATTCAAGTTTAAGAGTTCTTACAAAGGTGATCTTAGCTTCCCATATACTGATGATAATGTTGTAGACCAACGCGTGAAATACTTCGCTACCAGTGGGCTTAAAGAAGATGCCAATATCACTAAGGGTGCCTTTATTGATAATACCAGTACTTCAAAGAGTACAGGTGTGGTGCTACATACCGCTGTAACCAATGAGGGTAATGTCAATATGAAGAAGCCTGGAGTTACCTGGCCATTGATTTCAACTCAAGAGAAAGAGGGGTACACCCATCTGTGGAGCTCTGTTCACACAACAAGTGGTGGTTCTATCAACTTCCACCTCTTTGGAAACATCTTCTTTGTTCACTTTGATAATGTGATGAATCTTAATGGGTATGATGCCAACTCCAACGACACCAACATTGAGCATCGCCCTAAGCTCACTATAGAGTCCAATGGTATGGCATTTGGTGGCTCCACCTTTGCCAATAACGTTTTCGCGGATCAGGTGAATGACTGGACTGTGGCGACTCCAGTAAATAAGGTGACCTATCATCTGAGTAGTCTTGAATTTGGACCTACTGCCAAGCGTCAAATCTTGCCTGTTTGGTTTAGACCTATGACGCCAGTTAGTGGAAAGTTCTTTATCACCATCACTTGGGAGGTGTGGAATACCGAAAACAATGCTTGGGATAAGAGCATTCAGAGGTTCCGCTTACCTATTGGTAAAGAGCTGACTGACAATAAAACCATGTTTGCTGATACCGATGGTCGCTACTACCGCATGAACGTAGGTATCTCTCCAAAGATTGGTGCGGAGTTTGGATCCAACTCATTCTATATCCTAGAGATCAATCCTCCTGCATTTGACTAAGATAGAACTATTTATATTACATAGATAAATAAGAATATAATGGTAACAAGATATTTGAAACTATTTACTGCCACCTTGGTGGCACTCTTCGCCCTCGCTGCTTGTCAGAACGAGCGAACCATAGACCTCTATGGGGAGGGGGGCGATCCTGACGCGCTAGATGTCAGCTTCACGGTTAAAGACTATGATGAGGTGACTCTACGCTCACACCTCCGTCCAGAGGATGAGCACCGTATTGAGAGTCTCGTAGTTTGGGTGTTTGATGGACAAGGTCGCAGAGTGGGTGACCCAATTATTAGCCACGATGTAGAAAAAGACTTTGGTTTCGTAGCTAGGGATTATGCCCCTACGACAGGTGAGGGATCAACTGATAAGGGAATTCATTTTGGAGGAACCGAGGAAAAAGGTCAACTCAAAGATAGGATTAATCTCCGTCTGAAGAATATCAAGGACAAAATCACCATCGTAGCACTTGCTAACTTTGACTCTGAGAACTTCGACATAGAGAAAGGGAGTGCTGTCCTTGAAAGCGATGCACAGCTAAAAAGCATTGAGACCCTCGATCAATTGAAAGAGTTCCGTCTGAACATCAATCAAGCTAATCACGAGTATGCTTCCGCTGAGCGCTATGAGGCTCCCCTGATGTATGCTTATCAAACGGTTAATGCTGCAGAGACCTTTCATAAGGGAAAAGATAAAGTGAGCATTGAATTAGTGCCTTATGTGGCTAAAATCTCTACCTTTGTTAAAGCGGGTGATGGGGTGACCATCAATGCGATTAGATATCACTTTGAGAATATCCCTACCAATACCGACATCTTTAATGCGATAGCTAAGAAGAACGAAGGTGGGGCTGATGTGATCAAGCCATTGAGCACTCGCTCTACACAGATGCTGGTGGATGCAGGTGATGATGGTGTGAATAAAGACAGCCAATTTAGATCTGAAGGGTACTTGATGCCTAACTATCCTGCCTATACCAAAGAGATTACGCTAGCTGAGATCGAAAAGGCACAAAAGGTAAGACAAGGTGTTTCGGGCTACACTGGCTTTGACCTCCGTCAAAAGCGTGTGAAGACCCCCAACGCAACAGATCCTACCAAGGTAGATAATGGTGATTGGGTGTATGCTCCTAAGGAGGCAACTGCATTTGTGATGGAGGCTGACTTAGTCATCAATAAGAATGATATTGAGCAGAGAGCCACCGTTACCTATTCAGTGGTGCTTGGTGACTTTGGTGGTGAACACACCAATTGGGATGCTCCTTCAGAGGCAGACCTAAAGAAGCTCAATGACTACAATATTGAATCTGCCACCCACTATAAGTACACCATTACGATCAATGGTGTGGAGAATATCATTGTAGAGGCGACCGCCTCTGATAAGCTAGTGGAGCCCAACCCCTCTGTAGAAGGAGGTACCGTGGTTGGTAATAAACCTACCTTCCAATTGGATAGCCACTATGAGCAGCGTACTTTTACCCTCAATGTTAGTGACTTCAATATCTTTAAGGATATCAATACCAAGGAGCTTAATCCAGATGCTGAGCTGAAGTTTATGGTGGAGTCTCCTTTCCAGCCACTTAGAGTAGTCTCCTACAATAAAGTAGAAGCCAATAATGCACGACTAGATGGCGTTCCTAGAGAGAAACAGGTGGATAGTGATTGGATTCGTATCTATGTCCATGATCCAAAGAAGACAAAGAATGGCTACTTTGATAATACGAAATTGCCTGAGGTGATTTACTCGGATAGTGGTAGTGATGCTAAACAAGGAGATGGCGTTGGAACTTATTGGAATAAGACCCTTACGGTAGAGCAATTCTTTGCTTGGTTGCTCAATGACCCTAAGCCTCTTTTTGATAGTAATAATAACATCTGTATTACGCTCTTCTTTGATGAGTACTACTACGATTGGGACCCAAGTAAGATTGCTAGAGCTGATAGAAAGCACGAAAATAAACAGGCCGACCTTTGGAAGACTTTCTGTAATGCTCCCGACCGTAAGTTCTTCTTGCTGACCGATAATATCCGTACCTCCCCTGACCAGAAGAATAGCTATGTGAAGGGTACCTATGTATCGGTGAGCCAGCACTCTATCAAGACCTTCTTTACCGAAGCTCCTGAAGGCATTCGTGTATGGGGTGTAGAGTCAATTGATGAGAACCCAAATATTGCGTTTGCATTTCAAGGTCCTGGTGAGCCTTCTCGCTGGATCAACAACTGTACCTCTAATGGGTGGATCAATACGTGGAATATATTAGGAGCTTCACAGGTGATAGTTGATGAATCGACGGGTATAGGTGGATATGCTCTGTGGATGCGTGATGCTGTGCGTAAAGGCGAGGTAAAGAAGGGTGAGAAAGTTAAGTATTTGATGAGCTCTATTAGTGCCTGGGGTCGTGAAGATGGTGTTACGCAGTATCCTACTCGTGATATTTGGAAACAGCAGACGATAGGTGCCCCTACTGGCACTACTTTCAAACCATCAAGAAAAGCGGGAATTGGGACGTTGGCGCAAGATGTAGCACTCTTTACACCTTTCTTACGCAATCGTGATGTGAACCGTGACGGATATATGCAGGCTAATGAGATGAAGTGGTATATTCCCTCACAGGTGGAAGCGGAGATGCTAGCGATGTTTGAGCAGGCTTTGCCAGGTTATGCTCGCCTTCAGGCTCCTAAGGTTGATATATTTCAAAATAAGCTAGTATTGTACAGCTCTTCTGCATACTTAGGAAGTGATGTTGTGTTCGGTTCAAATCCTATATGTATTATTGTGCCTACCCTATCTGCTTGTCCACTCCTCGAAACATTAAACGGATTGGTTTCAGGCCCTCAGGCTCCAGTTGGTAAGATACGCAAGTTGCGTTCAACCACTCGTTTGATTAGAGACCTTGGTATTATAGAAAAGTCGAGTATTGAGGACCCAGATGGCTTCTCCTATAATTTCGACGATAAATATTTCCATGCTGAGGCTCCTAAGATGCTTAGATTTATCCCTAATTTCGACAATAAAGATAAGAGAAAGAAAGAAGATGACCGTGGAGGTGTATTTGTGGCCTATGATCACCTAAATCCATCCGTGGCTCGCTTTGCCTTTGCCGATGGGGAGCTACCTAAGCACAATGAGCGTGATGCATCAATGCGTGTCTATTATAAAGGGTTTAAGCTTTCAAAGCGCTATGTGACTAGTTTCCCTAATGGTAATCTAAAGAAGCCTGGCACCATGGATAGTGCTAAAGAGGCTGATTTAAGACGTTTGCTTCGGATGGGTTTGAGCCCTTGCTATTCCTATTTTGAAGAGAGTAATGCATCAGATAAAGGTAAGTGGAGAATGCCTAATATGTCTGAGTTGGCAATTTTAGGTCTTTGCACACCTAATTCTACAGAGTTCCACTATGACCCTAGACCTACTGGAGCTGGTAAGAGATTTATAGTATGGGCTAGTACCATTCCTTTTTTTTCTGAAAGGAATACTACAACTCCGGGCTTCTTTATGCGTGTTGATACTCGCATAATATGGCCAATGGCATTTGATACACCAACATTTGGTACTCAAGTTGATAATTATGCGGGTTGGTTCCGTTGCGTGCGTGACTTGACCGATGCCGAGTGGAAAGCCGCTAAGAATAAATAATAGTAAATCAAGATAGTATATGAATATTAGACAATTCATTTCAGTCCTCGGACTCTCAGCAGTGGCCTTTATTGGGGCCGCTGCTCAGAGCGAGGTGGTGAGCGAGTTCGCCACCGACTCCACTAAGGTGGTGACTTACAATGATGATAAGTACAAGGTGGAGACCAATCACTTTGGCGACAACTGGTTCATCACCCTTCAGGGTGGTGCCCAGATGCTCTTTGGTGACCACAATAAGCAGATGGACTTCAAGGATCGCCTCACCCCTGCTGCAACGGTGGCATTTGGTAAGTGGTTTACCCCAACCATTGCTGTACGTGCCCGCTTTACTGGCTGGGAGCTCAAGGGTGTTTCGGGCTGGTCGGATCACAGCTTGAAGAATCCTAATGACCATTATAATAACTACCAAGGATTTATTGTGGATGCTGTGATGAGAGATGGTCATATCGCAGGTAAGGTGAATCAGGCGGCTACTAAGAACCATAAAAGCTATGACCTGTATGACACCAAGATGCAATACCTCAATAGCTCTGTGGAGGTGCTATTTGACCTCTGCAATCTTTTCGGTGGTTATCAAGAGCAGCGTGTCTTCCACTTGATGCCTTACGTCGGTGTGGGTTGGGGTCATAGCTTTAATAACCCTGTATCGCTAGAGGGTGGTAAGATGGTGGAGAAACACAAGACCGACGAGGCCACTATCAATGGTGGTCTGATCGCAGCTTTCCGCCTCTCTGATGCCCTTTGGCTACATCTCTCTGGTGATGCCTTCTATGCTAATGACCGCTTTGATGGTCAGCTCGGTGGCCGCTGGGGTGAGGGGGTGCTACAGGCTCAATTGGGTCTTACCTACAACATCCCTGCCCGTGGCTGGAACCGTAGCCACACCACTGTAGTGACCTACAATGAGGAGCTACTCAACACTCTTCGTAACCGTGTCAACGAGCTACAGCGTGCTAATCAGGTGCTCCGTGATGAGCTAGCTAGTCAAGCTGTCGTAGAGGAGGCTAAGGAGACGATCATCGCTGGTCCACTACTCGTGACCTTCGTGATCGATAAGTGGGACCTCTCTAATAAGGATAAGGTGAACCTAGGCTATCTTGCTGAGGCAATGCGTCGTGAGCCAAATGCGAAGTTTGTGATCGCTGGTTATGCCGACCGTGGTACCGGTTCATCGAAGCGCAATCAGTTCCTCAGCGAGCAGCGCTCTAAGGTGGTGATCGACTTCCTTGTTAACGAGCAAGGCATTAGCCGTGACCGCTTGATCCGCGAGTCCAACGGTGGCGTAGAGAATATGTTCTACGACGACCCACGTTGCAGCCGTGCTGTGATCTCTCGTGTGGCTAAGTAATTAGCCCCCCCCTATATAAATAAGTGGCCCTCGGTACCGCATTCGCGGTGCCGAGGGCCACTGCTATGTGGGGGAGGTACCTTTATCGGACAAGGGCGGTACCTTATCGGACAAGGGCGGTACCTAATCGGACAAGTCGGACAGGTCGGACAGGTCGGACGCCGCACCCAATGGGTGCTCGCTGTGGTAGCTAGCTGTGGTAGCTAGCTGCGGTGGCTCGCTGTGGTGGCTAGCTGTGGTGGCTAGCTGTGGTAGCTAGCTGTGGTAGCTAGCTGCGGTGGCTCGCTGTGGTAGCTGGTGTGATAGCTAGCTGATGTGGCTCGCTGTGGTAGCTAGCTGTGGTAGCTAGCTGATGTGGCTGGTGTGGTAGCTAGCTGATGTGGCTGG
>NZ_AQVC01000040.1 GCF_000372405.1 Porphyromonas somerae DSM 23386
GTGCTATAACTTTTACCATACAAGCGCTCAAAAACACCTGAGATGTCCTTCATCGTATTGCCACAGCTATAGAGATAGCTCGCAACCTCTCCCATCTCTTTTTCCTGCTCTTTTAATACCCCTAAAATAACGGGCATAAAACCACGCTGACGTGTCCGAGGAACTCGTAACTCAAGCATATTACCACTCGCAAAAATACGACGACCTCGGTAGCCATTACTAACATCTCCAGTATCTTCCTTGTAAAGTTCGCGTTCCCCTTCCATCACGATCTCTACAACCAGCTCCATCAATTCCTTAATTCCTTGCCCTTCAATTATAAAGTTTGAAAGAATTTCCTTAACTTGCACTCGTGTAAGTNTCATACTAATGTCTATCAATTTTGTTAATTGTCATTTTACAAAGATAGCATTATTGGGGCTTACACACTTTTTAGGGACAGTATCGAACGAACCCCTCTCTCAAGCCTACTACCTCAAGGAAGACCTCAGAGAAATATATAATCAACCAACCATTAATGAGGCAGAGGAAAAATTAAACAGTTAGGAATCAATGGCATTAGAAATAGATTCAAAACCTCTAATGTCATTAGCAAATACAATCAAGGTTGCTAAAAAGGAAATACTCGCATGGTATTATGGACGGCTATCAACGGCCAAAGTGGAGGGTATATACAATAAGATTAAAGTGATGAAGAGAAATGCTTACGGATATAGGGATGACGACTACTTCAAACTTAGACTTTTCGCACTACATGACTGCCGTATCACACGAAATATCGGATGAACCTAAGATAAGTTGTTCGTCAATGATTAAAGCGGAAGTCCTTTCAAATCTTGATCTTTAGCTGTTGACTCATAACTTATTATTGAGATTGAAATCTTAGATTTGAGTCAGTTGGATGGAGGAACAATAACTTCTCCATAAAACTCAATGATTCGACCTTGAAAGCAGAAACGTATATAAGAAAGTAATTGGTTCTCGAAATGGAGTTCTACAATAAACTGTTCGTTGAAAACATCATTTACATATTTTGCATTGTATGAAATTCTCCCAGGAATAATTCTTTTTGTAAATCTAGGAAATAGATCTATATGCTCTTTATCCTCTGAAAGGTAAGAAGATTGAAAACGACTTACACGCTTGATGTTCAAATTTCCAATTTCTCCTTCAATTGCAAATTCAATTTCTGAAGCGCTTGCAACAGCAGAAATAATTAAAGAGATATTCCCTTTACTTATACATTGGCCATTTTCCCACTCTTCCCACCTGTTTGTTTTGTACTTAAAGCTTTTATTGAAAAAACTTTTATTGGGGTTCGTATTTACTCCCATAATATTACTATTTTATAACTGCCGTAGTGCCTGTAACAGTGTTATCGCTTAAAGAAACGAGGAACTAAATATACGTAATTTATCTTGAAGTTTTCAGTTGTAATCGTTAGGAAATGAGATCATTATAAATCAATATTATCTTATCGCAAAATTACCCAAAAACCTAATTGCTTCTAGAAAGCTATACGAATATTTCGCTTCTATTCAAAATGTCATCTAAAGAATGTATTACCATTCCTGAGTAGCAAATTTACACAAGCAGGTGGGGCTCGAACCCACGATATAGAGGGTGCCATAAAGGCACCCTCTATCGCTACTAACTGCGATCATCTGCTTAGGTCTCGTAGCAAATATAACTAATAATTAAGATATAACCAAATGGATATCACTCAATTTGCCAAAATGTTCCCTCAAAAGATGGCCGAGGTAAGGAAGTACGTGGAGGGAGAGGGCGTCAAGATAGATATGGGGCGGATAGCCCTTGATCACTTTGATGAGAACTTTGAGAAGGGGGGCTTTGTGGATAGTGTCCTCAACCCGTGGAAAGAAGTGGAGCGTCGCAAGCCCGATTCACCGTGGTTTGGCCACTCAGGGCAGACGGGCAAGCGAAGCCCCGAGCGTATGAATGCTCCCATCCTGCACGGAGAGACTCGTGAGCTACGCCGTGCCACTCGTATGGAGATACTATCCAATGGCGTTCGCATCATCAATAGCACCCCCTATGCAGCAGTGCATCAGTTTGGCGGAAAGGCCAAGATCTACGGCAAGAAGCCATTCACCATGCCCAAGCGTCCTTTTATCGGTCGCTCCAAGGCACTCACCCAAAAGATACAGACCAAGATTTTACAACGACTTAAGGAGCTAGTAAAGTGATAAAATATTTGGTACACAAAACATTTCTATTTGATACCTAAAACATTTCTGTTTGGTACACAAAGTTTTTCACTCCCTTATTTCATATACAAAACAACTCATTAGCAACCGAAAATGAAAACTATCTTTGAGAATGTTGCACGAAGTACCATCCTCTATCTAGAAAAGACCGACAACTAGTCAGTCCTTCTTAATACCAGCAAGTCAAATCTTTTTTAAAAAATGCAGATTTGAGATAAGTTATTGAAGCTAGGCCATAAATTTTGGCTCCAAAATACGGTAGGTAATGATTAAGCAAACGCGCAACTGATTCGGATTGCTATGCTTTGCATGACTTCAAATAACTCTTTGCAAATATAGAATAATAATCTAATTATGGCAAATATCAGATTAATCAATTTTGCACACCAAGTTCTCCATGCTTATAAAATAGAGAACCTCGTGTGCAAACATACTTCTCGGCTGTTTTTAGAAATCTAATTGTTTATAGGAATTTCTACCTCAACCGGAATATTGATCATGTTTTCTATCTTCGTTTTAACCACATTATATAAATCTATATTTTCAACAGGGGTATCCAAAGATATAATTAAAGAATATCGCAACTTTTTATTGTATTGTTTCAAATTGGTACGTGTTTTCCACCAACCTCCGATTGGATAAACAGCAATCAAGTTACACGCAGCTAACTGGGCTGCTGTAAGGTTTAATTCATCAGAATGTATTGACCCTTTATTTCTGTTATCCGCTCCGATTAGCCATCTGGTAGAATCATTCTTACCACGTTCTTCGTTTTCTTTTGCTTCGATTAATTTGTTAATTCTTAATTGAAATGCTCTTTGATCTTCGTCTTCTTGATTTACATCAAACCGCAATCCGCATGATGCATATCTGTATTTATCTTTCCATCCGATTTCACCGGGAGCTGGTTCAATAAAATATGATAAAGTTATCCGCATTGTAACATTCGTTTCTGCAAGTTGCTCTAAAACTTCACGAGGCCAGGGTAGCTCAAAAAAAGTGCATTTCATTTATTTTAGGAGAATTATCTCCTCGATCCTTAATAAAAGGTTGTATTATTTCTTGGGCAACATACGTTAAACCATTTTCAGTACTATAAAACGCTCTTTCTTCGGATGGTACACCATAACCACAATGGCGTAATCTTTTTTCCATATCTCGTCTATTTCTTACCGGGAATTGCATTTCCATACATGAAGTCCATTTTGCAGAATGAACGATTAATCCCCGAATGCTTTCTGCCCACAAATGAGGATACCGAGCTTGCAATTTTCCTGCAAAATTTGCAGCTAATGCCGTTGCTGCACTTGTTGCATTGATAGTATCAAAATAATCACTTTTTTGATAATTCTTACTCGTTGTCATCAATTCTAAATCTTGATGAGAAGAAAATGGGATTTGCGGATCATTGGTTTTATATAAGTTCCCTCCTTCAAACATAACTTCTGGCTTAATTAATGCACTTTTATCCCATAGTGATGACGTTCGAGAAAAGGGACTAATCCCTCCTCCGGGTGCAACACGGGCATATGCTCTTAATTCTTTGCTACCTGAAGCAACTATATTTGTAAACGCCCCGATAGTTAAACCATTCCATGCTTGTGCTGGATTCTGAATTGGTCGAAGACTATGGTTATTAGGATATGCGCTAATAATATCTTTATCCAAATTATTTATATCCCAAATATTACCCGCAGAAACCATAAATAAACGTCCAACCTTGCCATTGTTGTATGCAATTGAATCAACTGCCCCTGACCAAGACGTCGGTTTCCCTTGCTCGCTATCTTCTGCCGTTATTGCCATACAATAGCAAACGTTTTTCCGAGGGAATATAATTTCAGACGTTGAAATTGCTTGTTCTGTCAAAAATCCCCATGCTTCTTTGGGATTAGGACTACTATGTGGATATAATTTAATTGAACCAACATGATTCTCAATTTGTACTTTTTGGGTACTTGCAAGGCAAGAAGACATATCACCATAAATGACAGTTCCACACATTTTTGTACCATGTCCATCTCTATCTGCAATACCCTCTCCAACAACAGAACCACAATTTTGTTCAGGAATTATAGATTCCAAAAGAGGATGTCCATTATTTACACCTGAATCTAATACACAAATAACAGAATCTGTATCTGGGTTAATTTGGACTCTATTACGCAAATCTTCTACCCATTCTTGTTGTTCGCTTCTATACTCATTAAATAGAAATCCAGCCAATACACGTCCGCTACGCAACTCTGCTAATTGGTCTGAACATCCCAATAATTTAGTCAAAGAATCTTTATTTGCATATACAAAAAATACTGATCTTTCGGGAAATGTTAGAATTGAATCTTCTTTGAAGCGAATATTGAGACTTCGTAGAGAATCAATAAATTTGTTATGCTGGATTCCAATATCTTCGGTTGCGGAAGTTCTTATCCAGACTTCATACCAATCATCGTGGTCAGTTGGAAAATCTTCACGATTGTCAGTCCATAATGCTTTCAGAAGAGCTACATTTATATTTTCGATACTGCGGAAGAGAGCATCGTTTTTAGGTTTCCCATTATACTCCTCTGTTGCATATTTATGCAACTTCTCTAAAAGTTTATATTCCTTTCCATGAGGAATGTAAATAGTTGCAAAAGACTGTTCCTGATTATCTTCTATTTTTACTTGACGAATATTTAACAATCGGATACCAGCTTTCTGATCTTCTAAACTTTTTGATACTAAATCATAAGCAGGAGCACCTGCAAATTCGATATAGGTTCCACTTCTCGCAGGCAAGGAAATTGCTGTCATCTGCTGTTTTACTTTTGTGTCATCAACTCTGGCTGCGTCAAATTTCCTTTGTAAATATTCTGCATGCTCTTTTCGGTTGCGCTTAGGTATAAAGAGACCGCCACCTCCACTATCTCTGGGGGAATATTTAATAGCCTTTTTTATCGTTTCAGGGACAATAATATGCTCGTATTTATTCATATGCTATTATTTTAAGTTGTAAGCTGATTTCCTTTCTTGGATTGTCTTTACAACCAAACTGGGAGATATTTTAACCTCATTTATTACGGATTCTTTAATTGCATCTAAACATGCTTGATTTATTTCTGCATGACTTAAAGAAGCTAATTCCGGCAAAATCGAATCAATGTCTTTTTGTGAAAGCTTTCCATTTAATCGGTTTTTAAGCAACTGAACTTTTTCAAAATCGCTTGGAAGCTGATAATGGATTACATCATCAAAACGTCTGAATAAAGCTTGATCTAACAACTCCAAATTGTTAGTTGCTGCAATAATTAAACTATCGGAATGATCTCTTTCAATAAATTGTAAAAATGAATTTAATACTCGGCGCATCTCGCCCACGTCATTATCTTTCCCTCGCTGTCCTCCGATTGCATCAAACTCATCGAAAAGATAAACGGCAGGAACATCTTCAATATAATCGAATATTTGCCGTAATTTAGCACTTGTTTCTCCCATGTATTTCGTTACTATTTTATCCATTAGTACTACGTATATCGGCAAGTGCAACTCATTCGCTATTATTGATGCTGTCATTGTTTTTCCTGTGCCGGGATTTCCCGAAAAAAGAATCTTTCGCCTGTTTTCGAGATTATGTCTAAACAATTTATCTTTATAGGCAAATTCATTAATAATTCTTTCTATCCTTTTTTTTATTTGTGGAGCAACAACTAAATCTGTTAAACGCTCCTGTGGATAAATTTCTAAAAACAAACCTTGCAAATTGGGATCAATATTTTTCAATTTAGGCTTGTTGATTTTGGCAGCATCAATAATTTTTCGTATATCATTAGCTAGATTAGTATGTCCTAATTTAGCTTCATGAGCTGCAATTTGTAATGCAACAGTATTAAATTTCTCGCTATTGTCTTCAAAGTGGCTCTTTACGAGCGTTTTTAATTGATTCGCTGTTGCCATATTATTTCTTATTAATTTGTTCTATATCATTTTTTGAATATAGCAACTCATCTATCTCCACATCAAGAATTGAGGCTATTTTGTATAAAGTTTCAATACTCGGTTGAGTTCGATTCTGTACGTATGAATTAACCATATTAAAACTCTTTCCTAATTGTTCGGCTAACCATTTCTGTTTGATGCCTTTTTTATCAAGTACAAGTTTGATCTTATTCATATATCAAATGCTATTCTGGATTTATTAGTGCAAATATACCAAAAATAACGAGATATAAATATCTCGTCAGCACAAAACATTATTATTTCCCTATGTGGCCTAATTTATTAGGCTATCCGATGTGTTTACGAATAAGTACCAGCTCTGCTATTTCGAATCTGCCTAATAATTCGTTTACCTCCATTTTCGCAGTCTTCCCGTCGTATCGTGCTTTCCTTTCGTTGCAGGTGCAAAGGTGTTTACGAGGTCTTGACGGACATACAAGCCTAGATTCCGCAAGCTGAGTGAGGGGCTACGCATTAGGTGTATATTTATAAGTTAATGACTCTATAAAATAGGAGAAAGTAGTGATTCAAATGCCTATTTATAACAAACTGATAATCAACACCATATAAAATCGAAAACTGAGTTGCAACTAAGCGATCGGCGAGTTGCAACTAAGCAAATGCCGAGATGCAACAAAGCAAATGCTTAGTTGCAACTAAACTTTTGACCACTTAGCTGTTGTCTTTTTTAGGCTGTTGCACGAAGACCAACTACCCTTTATTTGTGGTATGGATTTGTGCACGGATGATAATTATGCACTCCATGTAATAGTCTGCTTATCCATTGATGCCTTGATAAATACCACTCATAAGACTATTCTAATGCGTAACCTCTATATCTCTAATCTGCTATTAACTCCTTTAGGAACTAAAGAGGTGCTCTACCACGACTTTCTGAATACATTATGATAGATATGTGGGTAGAAATGGGTAAATTTGCACTTTGATTAGGTATCTTAAATAATTGAGTAGTAAACGTATGAACTGGATAAGCGAAACTTTTCAAGCCATTGACTTGAATCAAATTGGTAGTGTATTTATAGCTCTGTTTGCAGTGATAGATATTATTGGGGCTATCCCTATCATTATGAATCTCAAGCAAGCAGGGCAGAAGATTGAGCCTTTTAAGACGGTTCTATTCTCTGCGATCATCCTGATTGGTTTTCTATTTTTTGGAGAGTGGTTGCTTAGTTTCTTGAGTATCAATATTCAGAGCTTTGCCGCTGCGGGAGCTATTATCCTATTTTTACTCGCCTTCGAGATGATATTTGGGTATGAGATATTTCGCAATGATGCCCCAGGGGGATCCAACACACTTGTGCCGCTGGTATTTCCGCTCATTGCTGGAGCGGCCTCTTTTACCACACTGCTATCATTTAGAGCCTCGTATGCTCTAGTGAATATCATCATTGCTACACTCCTCAACCTTGTTGTGGTTTATTTCGTTCTTAAGCGTCTTGACGTGGTAGAGCGACTGATCGGGCAAGGTGGTATATTCGTACTCCGCAAGTTCTTTGGCGTGATACTGATGGCGATGTCGGTTAAGTTTTTCACAGAGAACATCTCTTATTTGGTAGGAGTGATTAAATGATTATCAAAAGGCTTTCCCTTACCAATTACAAGAATATCAAAGCAGCTACCTTACAGTTTTCTGACAAGCTCAACTGTATTGTAGGAGGCAATGGTATGGGGAAAACCAATCTACTTGATAGCATCTATATCCTCTCCTTTACCCGCTCGTATCAGTACCTTCCCGACTCCCTAATCATTCACCACGACGAGGAGATGGCGATCGTTTCGGGGGAATACCATCGGGAAGATGGACAGGAGGAGAGTCTCGTTTTGGGGCTCAGCCGTGGGAAGAGTAAAAAACTCAGGCGTAATAAAAAGGAGTACAGCCAGATGTCGGACCATATTGGGCTATTTCCTGCGGTGATGATAGCACCAGGTGATATGGATCTGATAAGAGGTGGCAGTGCCGAACGAAGGAGTTTTATGGACCAAATACTTTGCCAGGAATCTAGGGTCTATCTCTCGGCAGCCAAAGGGTATAAAAACCTATTAGAGCAGAGAAACAGTTTGCTCAAACAACAAATGGGCTTAGATCTATCTCTGATTGAGGTGCTCAACCAACAGATGGCACCTCTTGCTGAGAAGATAACCGCTTTTCGCAATGAATGGATTGGTAGAATCTCACCATTATTTCACAACTATTACAGCACCATCACTAAGGACAAGGAGTGTGTAAAGCTGACGTATGCCACCTCAATAGGAGTGCAAGAGCCTAAGGCAGAGGACTTTCTAACGGCATGGCAAAGCAATCTCCAAGAGGATCTCGCCTGTGGCTATACTAGAGTAGGGCCTCACCGTGATGATTTAATTATGTTGATAGATGACTTTTTGATTCGCAAGATAGGGTCACAAGGTCAGAATAAGAGTTATATGGTGGCTCTCAAGTTGGCTCAGTACAGTCTACTCTGCCAGCTACATCCAGATAACCTACCTATTCTACTCCTAGATGATATCTTTGACAAACTTGATAAGGATCGTGTTGAAAAAATAGTGGAGTTGGTGAGTGACACACGCTTTGGCCAAATTTTTCTGAGCGATACCAACCGTAAGTACTTAGACCAGATACTAGAGAATCTACCTATAGAAGCCTACACGATATTCCAAGCGAACGGTGGCAATTTTCTAGACATCACTCCAAAGCGATGAGGTTTTATAAGACAAAATCTATCCGTGATATTATAGAGGGGTATCGGGAGAAGGAAAGCGGGTTACTGGCTACGATTGAGCTACAAAAGGAGCTTTATGAGCTGTGGAGGGGTCTGTCGGACAAAAGGCTTAATAGCATTAAGGTGACTTTTAAGGTACAAAAAGGGGAGAGGCTAAGTATCATCTGCCCCTCCCCTACTACGCTTAGTTATGTCCGTCAACGTCGCTCTTATATAGTGCAATCACTGATGGATTTTATGTCTGAAAACAATATCCCCCACCTAGAGATTAGGCTCAAATAGCCCGCTTAAAACCAATAGGTCTTTTCCTCAGTCACCAGAGCATCCATACGCTCATCAAAAGGCTCCATCGGAAGTGGCTCTTCCATCACTTGTAGCTGATAAGCGATTGCAATCTTCTTTCTAATCACCTCGTGATGTAGCTCAAAGTAGCGATCATAATAACCTTTGCCACGACCTACTCTACCGCCACAAGCATCAAATGCCACGCCAGGTACTATCATCACCTCAGGTACTAACGCTTTAGAGATGTCATCTTTAGGCTCTAGTATACCATAACCCGACAACTGGTAGTCTTGAGTATTTTGGAGCTTGTAAAAACGGATGGTCTGCTCATCTTCCACACGAGGTACCAGGAGCGTATGCCGACCTTGCTTACCGAGCATTTGGATCAGATAAGAGGTCTCTACTTCATCTGGCATACTGAGGAACAAGGCCACATTAGTTGCCTTTTCCTCTTTGAGCAATTCGAATGCTCGCTCAGCTATCTTCATAGAGATAGTAGTTCGTTCCTCAGGCGAGAGTTGTTTTTTCCTTTGTCTAATTATCGTCCGAATCTCCTTCTTCTCCATCTGTACTGTCGCTCATTTCGATTAAACTTGTAGTTGGTGAAGGTAGAGCAAGTGGGGAATAAATCCCCTGTGAGAATAGCTCTGACGCTTGCTTCACCATTGAGTCACTATAGCACCTCACTCGCCAGGCCTCTTTCTGACCATAAAGATAGTCTACAATAAGAGGATACAATATGTTATTGAGTGGTGTCTCTGCCTGAGAGATAAGGAAACTCCTCCGAGGTAACCCCTTGGACTGTGCAAAGGTAGCTAACTGCCAAACTAGTCCTTGATTATCCAAAAAACTATAGATATTCTGCGTATCCTCAAGACGCTTTAGTAGGTCGCGATGACGATCGGCATAGATAAAGGCAAACTGATGGAGATACCCTCTATTGAGCACCTCAGCATAGTAGCTATTCATACCGATGGTATCTCGCGCCACAAATCTATCTGGCATAATACCTCCACCGCCATACACCTCACGGCCGGCCTTAGTATGATAAACTAAATCACGCTTTATCTTGATGCTATCGGCAGAGAACATCTCACCCCCCAGCACTCTATCAATCCAGTCATGAGCATACTCCTCATCTCCACCGAGCTGGTACTCTCTTTGAATAGAACGTCCAGAGGCAGTATGATATCTAGCAATAGTAAGGTGAACGGAACTGCCATCGTAATACTCAAAAGGCTTCTGCACGAGCCCCTTACCAAAGCTACGACGACCTATTATGATCCCTGCATCATTATCTTGGATAGATCCACTGACAATCTCTGAGGACGAGGCAGACAACTCATTAATAAGCACATAGATTGGGAAGTCTATCAAAGTACCTGTCCCATCGCTATATATATCACTTCGCTTTTGATGAGCTCCATCGGTATAGATAATTAAACTATTACGCGGTAGAACTTCATTGGCCATTCTAAGAGCAGCTTGCATCAAGCCACCGGGATTATCTCTAAGATCTAGAATCAACCCCTTGGCACCCTCATTTCGCAACTTAGCAACTGCCTGCATAAAGTCATCGTAAGTCGACATACCAAACGTACTTACACGGACAAAGCCAAGAGAGTCATTAACCATAAGAGCAGCGTCAACCGTATTGGTATTGACCACTCCCCTCTTCACCTTTACCTCAGAAAGCACGTCGGTATTATATGGGCGTATACCAAGGGTTACGATACTTCCATCACGCCCTTTCAATAGAGAGCGTACTGAGTCAGGAGTAAGCGATTGACCAGTAATATCTCGGCCATCTACCGTGACAATTCTATCCCCAGCCTTCAAACCCGCGATATCTGACGGTCCATTGGGAATGGTCTGTATTACTACAGCGGTATCAATGATGGTATTGAAAGTGATGCCGATACCATAAAAGTAGCCATCAAGAGATTCCTGCTCGGCCTCTCTTTGCTCCGCGGTAAGATAGGTAGAGTGCGGATCTAGCTGACCAATGAGCATCGGGATAAGATCCGAGACCAACTCATCAGGATCTACGCTATCCACGTAGTTTTCAGTAATCATCTGCAGCGTCGCCTTGAGCTTATCCATAGGCGTCACGGCACGTATTAAGGGGTTATTTGACCTTACCTTTAGGCCAATAAAAAAACCTCCTACTAAGAATAGTAAAAGCGATAGGCACACCAATGCCACCTTGACCCACTTCTTCATACAATCACTTCTTTTTGAGAGGCAAACACTCCACCTCTATACCTGCTTTTCGTAAAAGGTCTACACCCTCAGTAAGTCGATACTCCTCTGAATAAACCACCCGCTTAATACCAGCTTGGATAATGAGCTTGGAGCACTCCAAGCAAGGAGCGTGTGTCACATAAACCGTGGCACCGCGGCTATTATTATTGCTTGCCGCGACCTTAGTAATCGCATTGGCCTCGGCATGCAGGACATATGGGTAGGTTTTATTATCCTCATCCTCACAGCAGTTTTCAAAACCCGAAGGTGTCCCATTATACCCATCAGAGATAATCATCTTATCCTTAACCACAAGGGCACCTACCTGTAAGCGCTTACAATACGAGTTTTCTGCCCATATCTCCGCCATTCTTAGATAGCGAAGGTCTACTTCACGCTCCTTTTCACTTCCCGACATAGCTCTTATTACATCTTTTCAGGCATCTCTATACCTAGTAGCCCTACGGCATTCTTCAATACTTCACTTGTAAGATAGGAGAGCAACAACCTTTGATGCCTAATAGCATCATCAGGCTCATTGAGAATGGAGTGATCGTGATAAAACTGGTTGAATTGCTTACCCAGGTCATAAGCATAGCTGGCAATTAGACTTGGGTTAAGCTCCGCACCCGCCTGCTTTACTACCTCACCAAATTCATTGAGTCGCTTCACCAGCTCCACCTCTTTAGGCAAGAGCTCTGCCACCTGTTGTGTAGCATGAAAATCCATACCCTCTGCCTTACGCATGATGCTCTGAATACGAGCATAAGTATACTGTATGAATGGACCAGTATTACCATTGAAGTCAATGGACTCCTTAGGATCGAAGAGCATATTCTTACGTGGCTCTACCTTCAGCAAGAAATACTTCAAAGCACCAAGGCCCACCTTGCGAGCCATCTCCTGTCGCTCCTCCTCCGACATATCAACTGCCCGTCCTTGACCTTCAGATGCCTCTAAAGCGGTATCAATCATCCGATCCATTAGGTCATCTGCATCCACTACAGTACCTTCACGGCTTTTCATCTTGCCATCTGGAAGCTCCACCATTCCATAGGAGAAGTGCTTCAAGTCCTTTCCAAAGGAATAGCCTAACTTATCAAGAATGATAGAAAGCACCTGGAAGTGATAGTCCTGCTCGTTACCTACCACGTAGATCATTTGGTCAATAGGATAGTCTTGATACCTTAGCTTGGCAGTTCCAATGTCTTGAGTGATGTAGACAGAGGTACCATCCGCACGCAAGAGTATCTTCCGGTCGTAGCCCTCTGGTGTAAGGTCAGCCCAAACCGATCCATCAGGATCTTTCACAAAAAGCCCCTCATCGAGACCCCTTAGCACCTCCCGCTTACCGACTAGATAGGTATCACTCTCATAATAGATCTTATCAAAGTCTACCCCTAGCCTGCGATAGGTTTCATCAAAGCCGTCATACACCCAGGTATTCATACTCTTCCAAAGGGTACGCACCTTCTCATCACCTGCCTCCCATTTCTTGAGCATTGCTCTAGCCTCCTGCATAAGGGTGCTCTCTCGCTCCGCTTCTTCAGGGGTAAGCCCCTTTGCTTCAAGCTCCTTTAGCTCTGCTTTATAGTGCTTATCAAATAGCACATAGTAATTACCTACTAGGTGGTCGCCCTTCAAATGAGAGCTTTCTGGCGTCTCACCATTGCCCCACTTCTGCCATGCCAACATAGACTTGCAGATATGGATTCCCCGGTCATTGACAATATTTGTCTTCACCACCCGCTTGCCATTGGCCTCCAATATCTTTGAGATGCTATAACCAAGCAGATTATTTCGGATATGCCCAAGATGAAGTGGCTTATTGGTGTTTGGCGATGAATACTCCACCATGTAAAGAGGTGAATCATTAGTGACCTCCTCAAAGCCATAGTTCTTCACCTTTTTCATCTCCTCTATCTGGCTAGCGAAGAGAGCGGGTTGAAGCTCAATATTCAAAAAACCTTTCACAACGTTATATCCCTTGCAGATAGTGCCGAACTTCTCCACAAGTGCATTACCGACTTCGGTAGCAGTTGCCTCAGGAGCTTTCTTACTCTGACGCAGGTAAGGAAATACTACAAAGGTATAATCACCCTCAAACTCCTTTCTTGTCGGAGCTACCGACACAGAGCTCTCAGATACCCCATAAAGGGAATTAAGTACGTCGCAAAGTGCATTACTCAGCTTTGTTTCTATACTTGTATACTTCATCTTATTATATCAGTTTATTCGTTTCTGTATCAGGGAAAATTACCACAGGCTTATACGAGGCTGCCTCTTCCTCCGTCATCAATGCATAAGATATTATCAGTGCAATATCTCCAGGCTGAAAATGGCGAGCAGCAGCTCCATTAAGGCATATCACGCCGCTTCCTCTTTCGCCTTCTATTACATAAGTCTCTATTCGAGCCCCATTATTGTTGTTGACCACCTGTACCTTTTCATTAGGCAAAAGGTGAGCCGCCTCCATCAGGTCAAGATCTACCGTAATGCTACCAACGTAATTGAGATTGGCATCCGTCACTCTCACACGGTGGATCTTGGATTTCATCATATTTAATAGCATATTGTTTCTGCGTCTAAATGTAGTTGTCGCTATATTCACACAAAGATAACCAAATATAGCTATATATTGACTAGCAATTGCACTGAAAGTTTTGCCTGTCCAATATAATGGGTCATTAAATCAAGTAATCAAAGAAAAGGGCTGTGTCAATAAGCTTTGACACAGCCCTAAGTATATAGGAAAACTAGTTTTTACTAGTATCACTTTGCAAAGGCAACTGCCCTTGTCTCGCGTATCACAGTAATCTTCACTTGTCCTGGATAGGTCATCTCATCTTGAATTCTCTGAGCGATCTCTCCCGATAGCTGCTGTACCTGCCCATCATCCATCTTATCCGCTCCTACAATCACACGAAGCTCACGACCAGCTTGGATAGCATAAGTCTTTATTACACCTGGATAAGATAGCGCCAATTTCTCAAGGTCATTGAGACGCTTTACATACGCTTCGGCAATCTCACGCCTTGCTCCTGGTCTTGCACCACTAATAGCATCACAAGCCTGCACAATAGGAGCAATCAGTGTCTCCATCTCAACCTCTTCGTGGTGCGAACCGACGGCATTACATACATCAGGCTTCTCCTTGTACTTCTCACAAAGCTTCATACCCAAGATAGCGTGAGGTAGCTCAGGCTCCTCATCGCTCACCTTGCCAATATCATGCAACAGGCCAGCACGCATTGCCTTCTTCGGATTCAGTCCAATTTCACTAGCCATCACGGCACAAAGATTGGCAGTCTCTCTAGCGTGCTGAAGTAGATTCTGGCCATAGCTAGAGCGATACTTCATCTTACCAACAAGACGAACCAACTCGGGGTGCATACCATGGATGCCGAGGTCAATCATCGTACGCTTACCAGTCTCGATAATCTCATCCTCAATCTGGCTCTTTACCTTGGCAGCCACCTCTTCAATACGTGCTGGGTGGATACGCCCGTCCTGAACAAGCTGATAAAGAGTCAAGCGAGCAATCTCTCGACGAACAGGGTCAAAGCAACTCAATACAATCGCCTCAGGAGTATCATCTACAATTACCTCCACCCCTGTGGCGGCTTCAAGAGCACGTATATTACGCCCCTCTCTCCCGATGATACGGCCCTTCATCTCATCATTTTCGATATGGAAAACCGTCACGGCATTCTCAATCGCAGTCTCAGTGGCAATACGCTGAATACTCTTTACCACCAGCTTTTTAGCCTCCTGATTAGCAGTCATCCGAGCCTCCTCTACAATCTCATTGACATAGGCAGCGGCACTTGCACGAGCTTCATCACGAATACTCTCTACCAACTGAGCCTTGGCATCCTCTGCGGAAAGACCACAGATCTGCTCCAGCTTCTTTTCCGCCTCTAGCTTCATCTTGGAGAGCTCCTCTTGCTGCTGCTCTGTGGCTAGTATCTGTTGTTGCAACTGTGTCTCTAGCTTCGCCACCTCAGATGCTTTCGCATTCAGATCACTCTGCTGCTTATTGAGTTGTTGCTCTCTATTTTTTAGTTTAGTATCTTGGCTTTGAATACGAGCATCAGCGCTCTGCACCTTGCTCTTCCACGCCGATATCTCCTGCTCTAGCTCAGTGCGTTTCTGTAGAGCCTGCTCCTTCACCTCCAAGAGCCGATCCTTACGGAGTATCTCTATATCTTCCTTAGCCTGTTCAATATAGCTATTCTTCTCCTCCTTAGCTCGTTCTGTGAGCGTCTTCCAAATGTTTTTCCAAAGGATTACACCGCCAATAGCCAATACGGCAAGTGCAATCACCACTGCGATGATTATCTGCATTTTATTCCACTACTAATATATCCACAAAACCTGCTTCTATGCCTTTCGAATTGTGGCAGTAGGTAACAACACTTATCGCTCCGCACAAGCTAGATAGACTCCTCTAGGGAGCTATTGAGACGATTCAGACGCTCCTCAAGCTTTAGCTCACTTTGCTCCTTTCGAAGCCGCTGAAGCTCATTAGCAATATCTAGTGCTACATAACTCAGGAGCTGTTCTCTAGCAACGTGTGGCATCTCAACCCGATAGCGCTCAATGACAGCATTCACCTCATCAGCCGCTCTCCTTAGAGACTGCTCATACTCGGGCGACCTTGGTATGGAGAGGGTCATCCTAACACCTCCAACACGGAGATTAATATCCCAAACGCTAGTGGTATTATGCTCGACCTTATCGCCCATATAGCATTTATATTTTGCCCCTAAGGGCATTGTTACCTATCCTACAATTACTCAATCCGACCATCCAGCAGAGTAATACATTCGTCTATCACCTTAGTGATATCATCCAGCTCTTTTCCCAAGCCTTCCAAAGCTTTTCTTCCTTCAGAGGATGGAGTAGTGACCACTGTAGCGATAGACAGACTTTGCTCCAGTCTTCTAATTTTCTCCTCTTGAGCTTTCTGCTTAGCCAGTAAAGCATCACACTCCTGGCGTTTCATTTCAAGTGCATTTCGCATCTCACCATACTTCCGTATCAGTGTAGCGACCCGTAACTCCAGCTCAATAAGCTGGTCGTAAGCACTGCTCATGCGTATTTCAGAACTCTCAAATGAAGTGAACAATCAAATATCTGTGCAACTCTTAGCAAATCTACATAAAATAAATAGTTGTAGCAAGAAGTACCCCCAATATTTTTAGCTATCAATGCGAATTCAGTGAAAATTAAATATCCACTGTACATTTTATTTCTCAATCGACCTAATAGTAGCTATAATTTGGTTACATTTGCACTTTGATATGTTATGTATTTGCTAAATATATATTGAGATGAAAGAGAGTGTTGAGGTAGGCGGATTACAATTCATCCCCTACCTATCAGAGGAAGAGTTACAACCTGAGGTGGCACGAATGGCTCAGGAGATCATGAGAGATCACGGGGCATCCAACCCACTGTTTGTCTCTATCCTCAATGGTGCATTTATGTTTACCGCTGAGCTGGCTCGTCAGCTCGATTGTGAGTTTGACATTGCCTTTGCCAAATACTCCTCATATGCGGGGCTCTGCTCAACGGGCACCCTCAATGAGATCATGAAGCCAAATATCTCTGTAGAGGGAAGGGTGGTCATCATCCTTGAAGATCTAGTAGATACTGGCTTCACCGTCACCGAGTTGCGAAAGCTCTATATGGAGCGAGGGGCAAAAGAGGTACACGTAGCTGCCATGCTCTCCAAGCCTGGTGCACTGGCTGATTGTGCTCTACCGGCTGAGTATGTGGGTCGTGAGATTCCTAATGATTTCATCGTTGGTTGTGGTCTAGACTACAATGGTGGAGGGCGTATGCTAAGAGACATCTACGTCCTCAAGAAATAAACTAGATATCTTCATTTAAATCAATCAAAGCATTATGCTAAACTTGTTATTATTCGGTCCTCCAGGCTCTGGAAAAGGCACTCAAAGTGAGTTGCTAGCCGAACACTATGGGCTAGAACACATTTCCACCGGCGACCTACTCCGGGAAGAGGTGGCAAAGGGTACGGAATTGAGCCAGGATATTGAAGCTCTAATATCTGTGGGGAAGTTGGTGCCCGACCACTTGATACTTGACTTGCTTTTCAAGCACATCAACCAAATGGATGGCAAAAAGGGACTAATCCTTGATGGCTTCCCTCGAACTTACCATCAGGCAGAGGAGTTAGTAAAGGAATTCAATGCCCGCCAATGGCCAATTCCACTCCTTGTCGCACTGGATGTAGAGGAAGAGGAACTATTAGAGCGACTGCTGGAGCGCGGCAAGGTTTCTGGTCGAAGTGATGATCATGAAGAAACTATTCGCGGTAGATTCAAAGTTTACCACGAGCAATCAGAGCCTGTGATCCAGTTTTTCAAAGAGAGTCATAGCCCTATGATTGAGATAGAAGGTGTGGGAGCCATTGATGAGGTAACTGCAAATCTGGTCAGAGGGATAGATCAATTCATTAAAGAGTCAAACAATTAAGCTTATAATACAATGGCCGAATCCAACTTCGTGGACTATGTAAAGCTCGTCTGCCGGTCAGGCAGAGGAGGCGCTGGGTCTTCACACTTCCGACGCGAGAAGTTTGTTCCCAAAGGAGGCCCCGATGGTGGAAATGGCGGACGTGGTGGCCATGTATACATTCGGGGTAACCGAAACTACTGGACACTAATCCACCTACGGTACGACCGACATATCTTTGCCACTGATGGTGCACACGGCGGCGCCAAAAATAGTACCGGTAAGGATGGCAAGGACGTCTATATAGATGTGCCACTGGGCACTGTGGTCTATGATGCCGATACGGGTGACTACATCTGCGAGGTACGCGAACACGATGAGGTGATTATGCTACTTGAGGGAGGAATGGGTGGACTAGGCAATACCAACTTTGCCACTGCCACCAACCAAGCCCCTCGCTATGCACAGCCAGGGCAGCCAAGTAGGGAAATGACCGTAGTGATGCAGCTAAAGATGCTGGCCGATGTAGGATTGGTAGGCTTCCCCAATGCGGGCAAGTCCACCCTACTATCCATCGTCTCTGCTGCTAAGCCAAAGATTGCCGACTACCCCTTTACCACTCTTGAGCCCAATCTCGGAATCGTCAATTACCGTGACGGCCGCTCCTTTGTGATGGCCGATATCCCTGGTATCATTGAGGGAGCATCAGAGGGGAGAGGGCTAGGTCTTCGCTTCCTAAGGCATATTGAGCGCAACTCCGTGCTCCTATTCATCATCCCCGCCGACACTGCGGATATCGCAAAGGAGTACCAGATCCTGCTTAATGAGCTTCAGCAATACAATCCTGAGCTGATGGCAAAGAATAAGATTCTTGGCATCTCCAAAGCCGATCTTATTGATGAGGAGCTTCAAGAACTACTAATGCCAACACTTCCTGAAGGGGTTGAGCATGTCTTTTTCTCCGCAGTCACTGGCAAGGGGGTTCAAGAACTAAAGGATCTCATCTGGCACAGCATCACGGTCAATAACTTCCACGATGTCAGCCCCTTGGTACAGCAGAATATGCACCTTACACTCTCGGGCATAGACTTTGATGAGGACACCCTCTACTACAAAGAGGAAACCGACGAAGAGGTTGATGACAATGCTGGCGGTCGGATGCTAGACGAAGACCCTTGGCACTAACGTTAAATAGAAGTCAAAAATAAGATAGGCTTTGGTCATAAGACCGGAGCCTATCTCTTTTATAGGCGGATATGTACCGCTCCAGACTGTGGGTCGAACTCAATTTGGTCCGAACTAAAGAGTTGCTGGATATATTGGCTCTCCTTCATCTCAGGAGTGGGAAGGGTAGTCAGTTGTTGATCGTGGATCAGCATAATTCGGTTGCAGAGCTGTAGAGCAACATCCAAATCATGAGTACTAAAGACGATCACCTTTTGCCGCTCCGAAGAGAGCCTCTTAAGAAGTAGCGCTAGGTCGTACCGGTTAGGCAGGTCGAGAAAAGCCGTTGGCTCATCTAGCAGGATAACTGGCGTATCTTGGGCTAAAGCCCTTGCAATCATCACTCGTTGATTTTCCCCATCACTGATCTGGCTCACATACCTATGGGCAAGATGGGAGATACCCACTAGTTCCAGCGACTCCTCCACCACCGCTCTATCATGATTAGAGAGGCGCCCCATTCTATTCGTGTAAGGACTTCTCCCCAAGCCCACCACCTCAAAAGCGGTCAGTTGAGGCGCTCTACTTCTTCGGGTGGTCACGACACTCATCAGCCTAGCTCGCTGCGACTCACTCAGCTGATGGATAGGTTGCTCACCCACTAGCACTGTCCCCGATAGTAGGGGGAGCAGACCAGCAAGATGTCTTAAAAGCGTACTCTTACCCGCACCATTTCTTCCCAATAATGCCACAAGGTCGCCACTCTCCAATAGCGCATTGGCACCCTCGACCAAAGGAGTTTGATACCCCACCGAGACCTCTTTCAGCTCTACCTTCATCGCTTGGATAATTGGCTAAAGACCACCTTTAGAATAATAGGAATACCCAATAAAGCCGTAACCGAGTTAATCGGTATCACTAGCCACTTAGCAATCATATCGCAGAGTAGCATAGCAATTCCACCCATAAGCATTGTAGCAGGGAGCAAAACCGCATGATCGGAAGTGCGAAAGATATAGCGTGTGGCATGAGGCATCGCCAGACCAATAAAACCAATCGGGCCGCAGTAAGTCGTCACCGTACCAGCCATCAACGTAGTAGCACCAAAAACCATCATACGTGTCCGCTTTCGATTCATGCCCATCGTTTGAGCATACTCGTCACCCAGCAATTGCAGATTGAGCGACTTGATAGAGAGGAAAGAAAGCAAAAGCCCCACTGCCATTACAGGAACCAATAGCTGCAGATGGCTACGAGTAATACTTGAAAAAGAACCAAGACTCCATAGCGTGTAGAGCTTGAGCTGCTCCGCACTCGAGTAGTATTGAAGTATCTGAATGATAGAGGAGACAATATAGCTCAGCATCACACCGACCACCAGCACCCCGAAGATATTGGCTATCTTACGGCTCAGCATCAGGATCAGAAAAAGCACCAAGAGGGCACCCAGCCATCCAGCACCTAAGACACCAAAGTCCAGTACCCACTGTGGCACCGCACTCCCCAGCAGTGGAACGCCCAGCATAAAGAGTGCCACACCAAGGCTCGTACCCGAACTAACCCCCAAGATATAGGGATCGGCAAGAGGGTTTTCAAACATCGTCTGCATCATCAACCCACAGACCGGTAGAGAAATCCCAACGATCAAAGCCACCAATACCCGCGTGAGCCTCACCTTAGTGATGATATACCCTACCCCTTCATTACCACCTCCTAGAAAAGCCTGTATCACCTCGCTAGGAGCGTATAGCACATCCCCCACCAAAAGGTCGCCAATAAAGAATAGCAACAGTAGCAGGATAAGAACCACAAAGTAAGCCCCTCGCCTAGACATCACTCCACAGCTATATGACGGTAAAAGTAAAGAGTATGCTCCTGAAGCTCTGGATGAAAGATCTCTATTAAGTCTTTAAGGATCAGGTCGGGACGAACAATCCCCTCTTGATAATAGGCTGTACCACCAGCCTCAGAGATAATCGCATTATTATTGTAGAGATGATCCAATTGGATGGGGCGAATCTCCTTGGCATGCGTCCGCAATACCTCAGGGAGCTCTTTGTAGCTGGTTGCCATGCCAAGTCCAATCCAGTAATCAGCCTTAGAGAGTTTTTCCAACGCCTCCTCCATACCAATATGCGACACATCTCCAGCCTCTTTCTCGCCAGTCTCAGGGATAGCCCCTGCATCTCTGATGAGCGAAGCGGTCACACTCTGTTTCGCAGGCAACACCCACACATCGTTGAATGGAGTATTGAGCATCACCCGAGGTCGCTCCTCCTCAGGCACATTGGCAACAATAGCAAGTGCCTCTTGATAGTTGTGCACTATCTGTTGGAAGCCCGAGATTCCCTTCTCTCGTTGGTCAAGAATCTCGGCAAACATTATCACCCACTCACTCTTTCCCAAAGCAGAAGGCTCCAAATAAGCACCACTATATATATAAGGTATCCCCAACTCCTCCAACTTATCGGTCATAAGCGTTTCGGCATCAGAGACTCCGTAGCAAAAGACCACATCGGGACGCAACCCCACAAGGGTTTCATACTGCATCTGCTCACCTAAGTCTACCACCCCATTCTTAGGGTCGGTAAGATAATCATTAATCAGATACTGCAGCCCACTCACACCCACCACTCTCCGCTCATAGCCGAGGTACTCCAGCATCCCCACATGCGTAGTTGATAGTGCTACCAATCGTTCTGCACCCGCCTTCACCACCTGACCGGTAAAACCTTCAGGTGCTTTCTCTCCATTTCGCTCCACATAGGTATCCATCACCACTCCACTAGCTCCCTGCCAAGGGTTGGTAATTCTGATGATCGTACTCTCCTGCCCTTCAATCGAATAGATAGTAAAGCCAGTAGCATATTCAGGAGTATACAGAGGGGTCAGCAGCTCCTCATAGCTCTTCGACTCCTTTCCGCAAGCAAAGAGCAAGCAGGCAATCAGATAAATGGATAGATGTCTCAGTTTCATAGTTAAAGATATTTTTGGGAGTTGATGAAATTGGTAAAGAAAGTACTATAAGTAGTTAAGGGATCATCTTCTTAAAGTGATCCCATAGATTAATCAGCAAATAAAGCCCTAGTGCCAATGCCAAGCCACTAAAGCTCCACAGGATCACCCCCACTATCGCCACAGCAACCACCACTCCTATACGAGTCAGGTGTCCAGCTCTACTCATGGTGGTAGAACCCTTAAGGGAAAACATAGGGATCTCCGATATCAATAGGTAGGAGAGGAGCAATACCACAATCCCATAGAGGGGGTAGACCTTGTACTTAATAGTCAGGGGCACGGTACTAATCACACTGGCATTCGTCAAAGTATAATAGGCGAGCCCAGCAAGGAAAAGTGCATTAGCTGGTGTAGGAAGCCCAATAAAAGAGACCGTCTGGCGCGTATCGTGATTAAACTTTGCCAGTCGATAGACCGAGGCAGGAACCACCACCAGAGCCAGCTCTGGTAGAGGGAAATTGATCGCCTCGAGTGCCACCGTCATCATCATAGAGGGCGCCACCCCGAAGGAGATCACATCGCAAAGCGAGTCAATATCCTTGCCCAGAGGTGAGAAAGCTTGGAGCTTTCTCGCGGTAAAGCCATCAAAGAAGTCCATCACCGCCGCCAAAAGCATAAAGATAATTGCCGTAAATAGGTCGCCATACTTCAGGGCATAGCAGGTCGCCAAGGTGCCAAAAAAGGCATTGCCTAGGCTGATGAGATTGGGGATATGCTTACGAATCTTCATGATCTACTGATATACACATTAGCTTTGGCTCTGATCCACCTTAGGCAAGACCGCCATCAGCGTCTCATTACCCCAAACCACCTGACCGAGCTCCACTTTGATCTCACTCCCCAGTGGTAGGAAGAGATCCACCCGCGAACCGAACTTGATGAAGCCAAGTGGCTCATCCGTCTCGTATCGCTCGCCCACCTCGGCATAAGTGATGATACGCCTTGCCACTGCGCCAGCTATCTGACGCACCAGCACCTGCTGTCCATGCTCCGTCTGGATCAAAATGGTACTCCGCTCATTCTCCACACTACTCTTAGGTAGGTTGGCACTCATAAAGCGCCCATTATGGTGGTCAAGATAAGTCACCTTACCAGCAATTGGAAACCACTGAGCATGCACATTGAAGATGGTCATAAAGGTAGAAATCTGAATACAATCGCACTTAAGGATTTCGGGCTCATAGACACGCTCTATCACCACAATCTTACCATCTGTAGCCGCCAGCACCGCACGAGGGTCGGTAGACTGCTGCTTACGCTTTGGAAATCGATAAAAGTTAAAGGAGAGCCCTAGCAAGATCACCACACAAACCAGCCAAATCCAAAAAGGCACCTTCGACTCTACAAGGATATAGAGAAATACCAATGAGAGTCCCAAGAGCACGGTCGCCCCCACCAAAAAGGCTAGCCCCTCCGTATGTACACGCAATAAGCGCTTTTCACGCTTCGACATAAACCAAATACTTATATAGACACTATGCCCAATTGATTACTTAAAAGTCCACTTAAGACCCACGGTAGGAAGCACGTAAAACTTATCTGGGGCCAGCATACTGTAGGAGACCTTCACCTCTGTACCAAGGCTCAGATTAAAGTCATCGTGGACACCGACAAACTGATTGAGGTTCACCCAAAACTGAGGCTCTGCAAGGAAATTTACCCCACTCTTCACCCCCTCAAGGTTTTGAGTGCTTAGGGTGCCAAAGCCACAGAGTGTAAAGACACGGTTCCAACTGGTCCAGCTCCAAGTGGTATGGAGGGTCATATTATGAGGCTTCGCCCACCCTTGGTCATAGCGATACGCCATATTGACTCCGAAGTAAGTCTGGCGTGCCACATCGCTATACTTCCATGCCACACCACCGAGGTAAGAGTGGTTGAAAGCGGTCTCGCTTCCTCTTGCCAATCCACCATTATACTGGGTAAGGATATAGATTGGTGCCTTCCAAAACTTCGTATAGCGGTGTATCTGAGTATAAGCATTTTGCAAGTTACCATCCCCCATATTCATATCCACGAATAAGAAGTTGCTACCCCACTTATCCGAGGATAGATGCTGGATCGTCACCAAATTGGCTGGAAGATGCCCCTCCTTCAGCTCCTCATAAAAATACTTACCTACAATATGGTGATACTCCACCTGAGTCTGTGCCTTAGCTACAGAAAAGAGCGATAGAAAAAGTACCGCTACCACTAGTTTTAGTTGAACTCTCATCTCTTGTATATTCATTAATTTAACATCTAAAAGCAAAGCTACAAAAAATATCACAGTTGCAGAGGCATAACTCCAACGCTTGCATGGGTTACGCATTAGGAGTAAATGTATAAGTTAATGACCCTATAAAAAAGGAGGGAGTAGTGGCCCAAAAAGTCCATTTATAACAAACTGATATTCAATACTATATAAAAGAGAAAACTGAGTTGCAACTAAGCGATCGGCGAGTTGCAACTAAGCAAATGCCGAGATGCAACAAAGCAATTGCTTAGTTGCAACTAAACTTTTGGCCACTTAGCTGTTGCTTTTTTAGGCAGTTGTACGAAGACCATCAGCCCCCTTATTTGTG
>NZ_AQVC01000041.1 GCF_000372405.1 Porphyromonas somerae DSM 23386
AAATGCCTTCTTGAACTACATCAAGCCAATGAAGAACGTTGAGGCCTTAGCGACAGCAAAGTGGTTCGCAAGCGAAGTTCTACGTGTTCCTGAGGATCAACCCAAGGTGAGCGAGGCAATCATAGTTGCGAAGAAGGCAAAGGTAGACCCACTCACCTACTCTAGCCCAATGAATATTCTAAACACCTTTAAGGAATACAAGATCAAGGAAAAGGCAATCGATCCTGATACAGTCCCTGAACTCACCAATGGCCGACCAATAGGTCCTCTTTCTTTTTCCATACGTGTCTATGACGTAGAAGACACTAAGGAAGGGCAGTTAGCCATGAGGAGGATTATCAATACTCATTGGGGTGAAGATGCTAACCCATGGTGTTTGTTGCAGGGTGATGGTAATGGCAACTTAAGTAGCGATGCTTGGAGGTATTGGGGTCACTATAATGGTGTGCCGAAGCGTGTGGCGTTTCAAGATGGAAAGCTACTCGCCTTTTGTGCAAATGACGAGAGGGTGGATTGTTGGTGGGATCGACAGGATGAGCCACATGATACTATCTCTTTTGAAAGCTTGATACCTAAGGATGAATTGGAGAGAACTGCTTCTTATGAGATGGATGAGTATGGTTATTTATATGGGCCTTTTAATATCCATAGGGGTAATGAGCAGAATGGGGTATATGAAGAATGGGATGATGATGGTGGACAGATAATGGTTCGTGAAAACCGCAAGAATGGAAAGCAAGAAGGTGTTCGTGAGTGGTGGTATGACAATGGACAATTAGAACAGCGTGAAAATTACAAGAACGGATTGCTAGATGGACTTTTGGAAAGATGGAGCTATAAGGGGAATTTAACTGCTCGAGGTAATTATAAGAATGGGAAGGCTCATGGTCTCTATGAGAAATGGTCTGACGGTGTATTGGAATCCCGCGAACAATATAAAGAAGATATGCTTGACGGTATTCGTGAGCTGTATTATAGCGATGGGTCGCTAAAGTCTAGGCAAATGTATAGTGTTGGCTTTCGCAATGGTCTTGGCGAAGAATGGTATGAGAATGGGCAGATAAGGGTTCGTGCCAATTATAAAAATAGCGATTTTGATGGTCTCGGGGAGGAGTGGTATGAGAATGGACAAATCAAATGCCGAGGAAACTACAAGGAGGGTAGATATGATGGATTATATGAATTGTGGTATGAAAATGGGCAATTGTACAGTCGGAAAAACTTCAAGAATTTTAAGCTAGATGGATTATGTGAGTATTGGCACGAGAATGGACAAATAGAATCTCGTAAATTATTTAAGAATGGCATATTTGTTGAGGACTTGACTGACGATGTAAGGTTTAGAAATTACTTAGCTCGTGAGGGGATAAGTGCCGAGACTATAAGAAGTGAAAAAACAAAAAAGATAACCTTACAATCCAAGAATAAGGGAGGAATAAAGAGATAACAACCTAAATAAATAATAGCATGGAAGTATTAAATGATAACAATATGAATACCAAAGAAGAGGTTCCCAACGCTAATGGACTTAGAGTGGAAAAGGAGTGGCATGAGAATGGACAACTCAAGAAAATGACAACCTATAAGGGCTACATGAAGGATGGGGAATGCAAAGAGTGGTATTCCAATGGGCAACTATCCACCTCAAAAAACTACAAGAATGGTAGACTTGATGGTTCTATTGAAGAGTGGTGGGATAATGGAAAGCTAGCACTACGTGGCACCTACAAAGAGGGAAAGAGTGAGGGGGTTCGGGAAGAGTGGTACCCCAATGGTGAACCTCGCTCTAAGCAACATTGGAAAAATGGAAAACTAGATGGAGTGCTAGAGTCTTGGGGACCCTATGGGGAACTAGACCAACGATGCACCTACAAGGAGGGGTTGCCAGATGGACTTAACGAAACGTGGTATGACAATGGGCAGCCTAGAACAAGGTGCAAATTGTCAAAGGGATTGGTAGAGGGGGTATTGATAGAATGGTACCCAAGTGGTCAGATGAGGGCAAAAACCAACTTCAAGAACGATGAGAAGGATGGTCTCCTAGAAAAGTGGTATGAGAATGGAAGGCTCAAAGCTCGGGAAAACTACGTAAATGGAAAAAGAGAGGGGCTAACTGAGTGGTGGCACGCCAACGGACGCCAAGAAGCTAAGATTGAGTTCCGACAAGGGGAGATGGATGGCAAAAGAGAGACATGGTACAACAATGGGCAGCTCCTCTCCACAAGCAATTGGAAGAGTGGTAAGCATGTAGGGCAAGCACATTTCTGGGGGGCTGACGGTCAACTTCGAGCAAGAAAAAACTACGACGATGGTCTGCTTGATGGTGTACAGGAATGGAAAAACGATGATGGTACCATCTCACAATCTGTCTATAGAAATGGGTGGCTATTATCTGAAAGAGCGATCGATCACTTTACAGAGGAGGTAAAGGCGAATGAAGAATCTAAGAAGAAGATAACAATTGCACCTAAGAAGAAAGGAAGAATAAAAATATAACGACTTAAATAAATAATAGTATGGAAGCATTGAGTGGCAATAAAACAGAACAAATGAATGACGCTAACCCTAAAGGTGACATCTTGCCAAGGATAGACCACCTAACATCGATTATTGAAATACACACTCTTAAGTTGACAGGTGTTCAAGAGGCTTGCTATGAGAATGGACAGATGGCATATCGCAGATATTATAAAGATGGAAAAGAAGACGGAAAACATTATCAGTGGTACCCAAATGGGCAGCTCAAATCCACAAGCAACTGGGTGGCCGGAGATCTTGAGGGTCTTCAAGAGGATTGGGATAAAGAAGGTCGGCTCATCGAGCGTAAGTATTTTAAGGGATCGGAGATACAGTGGCAAGAGCGGCTAGATACCACTTCTAAGAGAGTAAAGCGTGCTACCTTCAAGAAAGGTTTTTTGTGGTTTACCAATCAGATTGACCACTTCACCGACCTGACTGCCCAAGAGCCCAAAAAGAAAATAACACTAACACCTAAGAAAAAGGGAGGTATAAAGATATAATTAGCTAACGACATAATAATTTAATAATATGGAAGTATTGAACAAAAATACAGAAGTACAAAAAAAAGACGATCTCTCTGTAGATGGTGTCAGAACAGAAATGGAATGGTACGAAAATGGACAATTAACCCGGCGTTGCAACTACAAAGATGACAAAAGAGATGGGCCTTTGGAGGAATGGTACCCCAACGGACAAATAGCTCGTAGGACGAACTACAAAGACGGAAGAGAGGAGGGACCGTTTGAGAACTGGTACGAAAATGGAATGATTTTTCAAAGGGGAAACAACAAGAATGGGCTACTAGATGGGGTAAATGAAGAGTGGCATAAAAATGGGAAACTTCATTGGAGGAAACATTTTGAAAATGGGAAATTGAATGGATTACTTGAAGTATGGCACTCCAACGGACAAATAGAAAGAAGGGCAAACTATAAGGACGGAGAGCTAGAAGGTCTTTGTGAAGAGTGGGACGAGAAAGGGAACCTTATGGTTCAAGAGAGCTACAAGAATGGAGAAGAGATGGTGTCCAAGAGATAATAAATATAATAGACAGACGCATCACACAAACATTTTACAAAGATGGAAAACTCCAACCACAAGAAGGACTTGGAGAATGTGATTAGGTTATAACAACTCCATTAGACCAACTTAAGGCTAGTAGGGGAAAAGGAATAGGAGTAGCTTACTACTCCTGTTCCTTTTCTTATACACACGTCAAGGGATTAGAACACATAAAAAAATACACAACGCCCCAAGCCTTACCCCTCTCTCGCATGCAAAATCATTTGATATGGCAAATAAAATCTCATGCGACAATTCGCAAATCTGTTTTTAGGAAACGAACCATCGTAATATTGCCTAGAAATTAATTCTAAATGATACACAAGATAAGATAAACAACGGAAAATGAAGAGAGAAGATTTCAAGAAGACCAAGTGGAGCGAAGAGACAAGCGTACTGGATTTGAGTTTACCGTGGCTCGCATATCTCTGGACGACAGAGGCCCAGACATGAAGGCTACTATATACGCAGACTTTGGCGGCAGCGAGGTGTTGCCTGTATTGGATGTTGATTTTAGAGATGCGACCCTTGGGATTGAGCATTATGGCAAGTATATGAGAATGCCTTGCGAAGATATAGAGATAGTGGAGGAGAGCGAAAATGAGTATCAAAAGAAATTAGCAGAGCAAGAGAAATACTAATGCGAGTGATTGTGATGTGGAGTGGTGGCAAAGACAGCCACGCCTGCCTTATCCAAAGTGTCGAGAGGTATGGTGCAGATAATGTGACCGCAGTGTTTTGCGATACTGGCTGGGAGCATAAAGATACACTGAAGCACGTTAAGATGATTGCAGATGCAAACGATGTGGAGCTGGTGACATTAAAGCCGGATTTGAACTTTAGCGAGTTGGTTATCAAAAAACGCATGTTTCCAAGCTTTGTGCGGAGGTATTGCACGATAGAATTAAAGGTGAAGCCATTTGTGGATTGGCTACTTACTCAAGAAGATAATTTTATCGTGGTGCAAGGGATTAGAGCGGAAGAAAGCCAGAGACGTGCAAAGTACGAGGTGGAGTGCGACTATTTTAAGCCGTGGCATACTGGTGAGGCTACTTATCGGAAGCGTGAGATATTGGAGTTTGCGAGCCGCCACGATGTGAGTGTATCAAGACCAATTTTCAAGTGGAATGGTCAACAAGTGGTGGATTTCATTCTAAAGCATGGCCAAGAAATTAACCCGCTATATATGCGAGGCTCAAAGCGTGTCGGTTGCTACCCTTGTGTCTTTTGCAATAAGCGAGACATCAAGAACATAGCTAATGATGAAGAGTATGCACAGAGGTTAATAGACTTGGAAAGGCAAGTGGAGCTTGAACATATTAAGCACAACCCAGACAAAGTGAATGTACCTACATTTTTCCGAAAGGGAACGATACCGGAAGAGCTGTGCAAACGCAACGATAACGGAGTGCCAACCGCTAAAGAGGTATTTGCCTATGTGAAGATGCAAGAGCTGGGTGCGTTGCAATTTGATGATGATAACTATTCGTGTATGTCTGTTTACCATGGACTATGTGAATAGAGTGAGGAGGCAGTTGGGTTCTGGGACCACGGTATATATAAGGTATTACCATACAATCGTAGATATTAAAGTAAAAAATATTAAAGTAAAAATTTATGACTAGAGAAGAATTTAATGAAGTGCAATGGCACAAAGGAATGAAAGCAATTAGCAGATTGCGAGGTGTTGAATGTGAGATGGAGGTGGTAGATGTAGACCTTGAATCTTACAAGATAGGTTTGAATTACCTATCTACTTCCATCAGTCGTGATTGTGAAGATGTGGAGTTGGTGAAGGACTTCATGAGGACAAGTGATAGTATCGTTGAAGAAAAAGGCAAGGATGATCGAGTAAGGATTATTGCTAGAGGTGTGGTAGTAGATGCCTTGAAGAATATATCGATGGCTACATTAATAATCACAACAATTGTAATATTCTTTTTCCGACCCTACCTATCGGAATTGGAGCATGCCATCGTTTCCCTATTGGTAGGTACCATTGTCGTGGTGTATGCATCGCTTTTTTTAGGAGGAGTGGTGTATGAAATGGTATGCGAATGGCGAAATAAAGACAGACGTAAATGAAGAAGATAATGTTTAGCGACAAGGTGGGTTTGACAGGAGCCGTCTTGAAGGGCAAAAAGACAATGACGAGAAGGGCAGGATGAAGCCAATGTCTCCACTATTGCTACCGACACCAACAGCATCGGACAGCAAAGGTGGTGGGCAGAAAGTGGCGGGATTGAAGAAGACAAGACCAAGTGGCGTGACCTATTCATCGAATCTGAGGGATCTGTTGGCAAGTCAGCTGCTTCCAACTTCAACAGTCCAAGAGGGTGAAGCAACTTTCCCTCTCAACCCCCTGTATGTGGAGGAGATGATGGGCTTCCCAGAGAGTTGGACTCTATTACCTTTCCTAGATGGAGAACAGAGAGTATGAAGGCTTATGGTAATGCAATAGTACCAGAGGTGGCAAGGAGAATTTTTGAGTGTATTGATCAGTTATCGGAAGATTAAATGTATGACAATAGAGGAGTTTGAAAATATGAAGGTAGATAGAAAAAAGATATACAACAAATTTGGTGGTAGATGTGCATACTGCGGACATAAAATAACACTTCAGGAAATGCAGGTAGACCACATCATACCAAGACGTCACTTTGAAATGAACGGTAAAAGTATGGCATTAGCAAATGAGATTAATAACCTGAACCCTGCTTGTCCTATTTGTAATCACTATAAGAATGCAACACCGCTTGAAGAGTTTAGAAATTGGCTGTTAGGCGAGTTACATATACGACTTAAAAAGTTGCCTAAAAGGACAAAGTTAGAACGTACTATAAGGAGGAAAGAGTATTTATCAAGAGTATGCGAAAGGTACGGAATAAGTGAAGAGAAGCCTTTTGATAGGGTGTTTTATTTTGAAAAAGAGAAAGGAGGAGAAGAATGAAGACGAACTGGACCAAATGGTGTGCAAACGATGGAGAGGTGACCGCTAAATATATTGCACAAAGAGAGTGGGATAGCTACATGCTATTTTATGCGAGCATACGCTTTTTGAGAGGGGGTACATTTGAGGTAATGGTCGAAGACTTTGAACTATCTAGTGTAGAGGAGGATGGAGAAAATAGAGTTTTTGAAACGCTTGAAGAAGCTGTTAATTATCTCTCAAGCATAGACTGTGAGAAGTATGTAGATGAGTGGTGGAAGAGAGAAAACGAGTATCAAAGGAGATTAGATGTACAAGAAAGCAAAGAATTATGAGTTGGTTTAATTGTAAAGTAACCTACGAGAAACTTGTAGTAGAGAGTGGTAAAATGCGTAAGGTGAGCGAAGTATATCTTGTGAATGCAGAAGACTTTACTGAGGTGGAAACACTGATGGCGAAGTTCTTGAAAGGGAGGGGACCTTATGTCGTTGACAGCGTTAGCAAAATACGCCTCTACGAGCTGTTTCTTGACAATAAAAGCGAGCGATATTACAAATGTAAGGTCGGATTTATCACTCTTGATGAAAAGGCCGGAGTTGAGAAGAGGAAGTATGTACAAGTCTTCGTACAAGCCGATGATATTGACTTAGCATTGAAGTCACTGCATAAAGGGATGAAGTACACCCTTGGAGACTATGAAGTTGCCGCTGTTGTTGAGACAGATTGCATTGACATTGTTAAGTAAGTTTTGGCAAGTCACAATTGAAAAACAGCACTTCTACATGAGTTGTTAGATCGATGAATAAATCTATTAATATGAGGGATAGAAACGAAGAGATGGTGAGTTATGAAACCCCCTATGAGAAGGTGCGGAGGGAGAGGGAGCATAAACTCTACAATGAGTATGTTACCCTCACAGCTGACGAGGGCAATTCAAAAACCATGGTAATGAAAAGCCTGATAAAGAAGTATGGGTATCACTCCATTAGCACAGGATATAGAATCATTAATAAGATAAATAAGGAGAGACAAAAAGTCTAATGGAGAAGAGAGAGATAATAGTTCGTGATGTTTTGGTTTGGTACGATGGTGCTCAATTATTCTTGGGCATTGATCAACTGGGTAATAGCTATATATGCTTACTCGTTGAGCAGAAAGGTATAGACTATTTAGCCGTAAGAGTGAACTACAAAGTATTGAAAAGCCTACTCAATGGGAAAATTGACCTTAGGGACCTATATCTAAACCCACCAAAGGAGGAGTATTACTTCGTCAACTCTAGTGATGACAGAAGGCTCTATATCGAAAAGGCGAATGAAACCTTTACTCCCATTGGAGCTATGCTACCTCGTCAAGGATTTAAGTTCAGTGCTGACGCACAAGCTATAGTAACACAGGATGGACATAAAAAGTGGAACATGGCAACATTCCAATATGGGCAAATCAATATACACCAAAAGGATAATGGGAATGGAACAACAACCCTCTCTGACAATGGTGAGGTTATTAGAAGCTTAGAGAAAGTTCAGAGCAACATTGCTTTGAAGAAAGCTGTGGATATAATTGACAACTGGAATATGATAGTGCACAACCAAAAAATAAGCACCGTCTCTAGTAGTGAGGAGAACTTTGGTGGAGCACTCTATAATATTATTTCTTGTATTACAGCTTTACAGCTCTATGGTTTCACTAGTTGAGAAAACAGCAATGGAAACACAATTGGGTAGAGCACTAATCAAATCTATATCAAATTCAGCTTTTCACTTAAACAAAAACGCTCATTAAGGATATGACACATGCAAGTTTATTCAGTGGAATTGGTGGCTTTGATCTAGCAGCAAAGGAGTTAGGTTGGACCAACCTATTTAACTGCGAGATAAACCCTATCTGTCGTAGAGTTTTAGACTACCATTTTCCAAACGTAGAGGCATACACTGATATTATGCAAGCAGATTTCAGAAAGTGGAATGGAAAGGTCGATGTGCTATCCGGTGGATTTCCCTGTCAGCCATTCTCCGTAGCAGGTCATAGAAATGGGGAGGAGGATGAGAGGTATTTATGGCCACAAATGTTGCGATGTATTGAAGAGTGCCAGCCAACTTGGATCGTTGCAGAGAATGTAGTCGGACTTCTATCTATGACGCAATTAGCCGATACAAGTAGCATAGTTGTTAATGAAGATCTCTTCGGCAACAAGGAAATAAGCACAACAACCACACACGAGTTTACAATTGATAAGATATTATCGAGTATAGAAGAGTTGGATTATTCGGTTGCCACCTTTGTCATACCAGCTTGTGCTATTGGTGCACCACACCGTAGAGATAGGGTGTGGATCGTGGCATGCAGGGAGGAAGAACAAACAACCCTAAGGGGAACAAACGAGACAACAAAAGAGGTTCCTAAGAACTTCTGGGACAACTTTCCTTCTCATTTTCCATTATTAGGCAATGATAATATCCCTAGAGAGTTGGACGATATTTCTTTTCCTAGGTGGAGATTGGAAGCTGTAAAGGCACTAGGCAATGCCATTGTTCCCGGAGTGGCAATTGAGATATTCAAGGCTATACAGAAAGTGAGTAATAAACAATTATAATATGGGAACTAGCCTCTTAAAATATAGTGCCAAAAAATATGCTCGTAATCTTTCTTCGGACAGAATGATAGATGCATTCACGAAGGAGATGTTAGGCAATAAAAATTGGCATAGTAGTCATAGGCACCTTAAGTGGAATGCTATTGTCGCCTATTCGGCAAAGACAATAAACGAACGTGCACACTTTGTTGGAGAAAAGTCTTTAGGCAGAACTAAGAAAAACGAAAAATATGAGTTCTCTAAATATTTGGTGTATAAGTTAATGCCATTCACCTCAAAGGAGAGTGATACACTTGAGGTGGGAGGTCTATTTGACACAGATGATTTTGAGGGCATAGACCTAGAAAACTCTCTATTACCCACCCCCACCGCAAGCGATGGGCAAAGAGGTGGACAAAAGGTAGATGGGAAAAAGAAAAAAAGAAGTAGTGGACAGACCTACAGCTCCAACATTGTAGACTTAGCAGTTAGTGAGCTATTACCCACACCTACCGCAATGTCTGCGAAAGGCAATGTAACTCAGGATAGAGGTTATTATAACCTTACTGACATAATTGCCGTAAGATACAAAATAGAACCAATGGAAGGTGGTACCTCGCTCCTTAACCCACTTTACGTAGAGGAGATGATGGGCTTCCCAGAGGGATGGATTCTATTGCCATTTCTGAAAAATAAGGCCAAAGGGAACGTGAATGATAATTCAGTTGTCAAATAATCTTTGACAACTGAATCTGCCCTAATAGAGAAAAACAATTGAAGAGATGAAAAACAACAAGTTAGAAAAATCCTGTGGGCAAGCACCTATCAATGTCAGCTTATATGAGTTGATTGGAGGGAGCATTCGCTCTCGGTCCAATATCAAGCGGCTAATTGAGAATATTGATTGGGATAACAACTACCTACTAGACTTTTCTAATGTTCAATTTATGTCACGAGCTTTTTCTGACGAGCTATACAACTTCCTAAAGAGATATGCGAATGTCGTTATTAATGAAGAAACGATGTCGAAAGACGTTTGTGCTATCTACAAAGCGGTTAGAAGTAGTAGAGAGGGAAAAAGAAAGAGGAGTGAGAACAGTGGAGATATTATAATTCTAAATACGATTGAAGAGGTGTCAGACTACTTTTCATCATTCTAGTAGCCATCTAAAAGGATATGTGGAAATTGTGAGAAGTGAGTGGTATATAAGGCACTTTGACATGCTTGGGACAATGAATTAATATAACGAATCAAGGAATGGTTATGGATAACATAAAAGCAAATCAAACGCAAAAGATGGACGGTCTTGTTCTCCTTTCAAAAATAAAAGATGAGACTATAAAACTTGCCTTTTTTGATCCTCAATATAGAGGTGTCCTTGATAAATTGAATTATGGTAACGAAGGTAAGAAAAGGGGGCGAGAGAGAGCTAATTTGCCTCAAATGAGTGAAAAGACAATATTGGAGTTCATTAGTGAGATGAATAGGGTCTTAAAGCCTAGTGGTTACCTAATGATGTGGGTGGATAAGTTTCACTTGTTACAGTCCATCAAACAGTGGGCTACGGCTGTAGGCTCTTTTGAAATAGTGGATATGATCACTTGGGATAAAATGAGAATGGGCATGGGTTACAGGAGCAGAAGGCGTTCTGAATACCTTGTTGTGCTACAAAAGAAGCCAACACTCGCCAAAGCAACTTGGACAATACACAATATCCCCGATGTTTGGGAGGAAAAAATAAAAGATAAAAGCCACCCTCATAGTAAGCCCATTGAGCTACAAAAGCAACTTATATTGGCAACCACAAGTGAGGGAGACTATGTGTTAGACCCAGCAGCAGGAGGCTACTCTGTCCTCAAAGCGTGCGAGAAACTAAAGAGAATTTTTATTGGTTGTGATTTAGTATTTGATTAGAGATATATGAAGATAATAATTAGAACTACGATGCTAGTTTTTTTCGCATTAATAACTAGCTCTTTCTTCCCTAAGCTTTCAATACCGTACAATAGTAACGCAGTTTTATTTGTGGTCGTTGCCATATTATTTTCAATTGGTATGTCGCTCATTATTAGCGTTAACACAGAAGATGTTCGCAACCCAAGCTACTTAAAGAAGATTGATTGGGCATTCACTATCATTAGAAAAAGCTTTATAGAAGCATTCACCATAGCATTATCCCTACATTTGGTCAATTCAATTATTCCGAGTTTCTCCTTTTCATTCTATCGGCTTCACTTTGATCTATCTGTCCTTGTAATGATCGTACAAACTCTCATCATTATCTACTTTATTTATAACCTATCTGATATAGCGGACTTTAAGAAAAGATTGTCTGATAGGATTAGAGAGGAAAAAGAGAAAAAGGAAGTAAGCTAATACGAGATACGAGACCTTTCGTGATAAAGAGAAGAGAGGGTGGCTAATAAATAGCTACCCTCTCACGTTGTGAATCAAAAGTTATTCCCTAAAAGTAATCAATCCACAACAACCAAAACGGTTACAATGGTTGCAACCGAATCAAAGATAGCAACTTATTTTTAAGTCACCCAAACTTTAACATTGTTTATACTTTTAGAGGTCGAAAAAGTCACTTTTTAGTTAGATATATTTTTCTAGTTCAAAAATCTTTCGTATATTTGTGGTACGTAAGGGGAGGAGAAAGTTTGACCACATCAACCAAAACAGCGAAGGGTGCAATGCTTAATAACCGCACAACTAAAGAGATGACAACATTTACATTTACTCGTGAGACCCTAGAGAATGGTAAGGTTTACTTTGATAGGTTCAGTGATTGGTGCAAGAATGATGTTTTAGACCTTGAAGCTATTGCCAATCAAGAGCGATACTGCTGTTGCAATTGCGGTTGTCTCACATATGAAGAAGTGATGGTGTCGCTGAGTGATGAAGCCGATGGTGGCTTTCTAGATAAGATTGCCAAAAAGTTAGAGGAAATGGGTGGTGGTGCTTGCATTTGGAATTCCAACCGAGATGAGTTTGAATACTTTACAGAGGAGGAACTTGCAAACCTAACAAGCGTATGCTTTGATGGTGACAGCTACGAGGTTGTGGAGCTAGACAGCGACAACATCAAAGAGGTGCTTACCTATGTGAATGAGGAGATACGGGAGTATGACGACCAGGTGAGGTTTCTAGATATGATTTGGGGTTCGTATGATGACCTCGCAAGGTATAGCCACGAAACCCGCAAGTGGAAGCCAGTCCAATACCTAGAGGAGCTTTAATGATGAATGATATTATCCAAGCTATCAAGATAGAGATGCAAGAGCAGGCGATAACAGCATATCGCCTAGCTCAACTCTCAGGAGTTAGCAGAGTGGGAATAAAGGGAATCCTTGATGGAGTTAACAGCCCCACCCTTGACACCCTACAAAAGATCTTGAAGCCACTAGGGCTACAGATTAGAGTTGAAAAAGGAAAAAAGGAAGAGGGACAAATAGATCGGGATTCGCTGAAATAAGTTGCTATATAGCAGCTAGTTGGAGAGCAAGAAAAGTGGGAGAAATGTTTGGTGGATTAGTGGAAAATTGGTATCTTTAGGTATGAGAAATAAGATGATTTCCAGTGACTTATGAGGATAAAATTGTATATTGACAAACCAAATAAAACGAGATAATTATGAAGCGGATAATGAATCAATCGGGACAGAGCTCGCAAAGGAATCTATTAGCGAAGGCAGCACTATATACACTAGTGGGATGTATGGCATTAATGAGTTGTAACGGAAAGGACAGACCTATCCCTCCGGAACCGACACCAGAGCCTAAGCCTGAGGAAGGACAGAACGAAAAGAAACCTGATGTGGAACCACCTACAACCTTTGAGGTCGCTGTTGAAGCATACGTAAAAGAGAAAAATGGTGTTCTAAGAAAAATAGAACATCTCGAAGAAGACCAAACCAACTATGGGTATGGGACCATTGTTGGCGATGGGCAGTACAAAAAGAGTGACACTGTAGTGGTAAGTGCGAGTATAAATGACTTTCTTAAACACTCTTTGATCGCAGTGTATGAAAAAGATGGGAAAGGTGGATTTACAGAGGACAAAGGGCTTGTGGACAAAACTCAAACCATCTTGGAGGGTTATAAGTCGGAGAAATACATATCTGCTGAACTGACGTTTCAGATAACAGAGAACATGACTTTTGTGGTGGTCTTTGAGGACTACGTGGCACCCCCTATTCAGTTTGCGACACACGAGAGCCACTCATACTGGGCTCAAAAGAACAAGGAGGCAACAGCATACATCAAACCAAGAATAAAGAGGTATAGTTCTCCAAGAGAGGCTATGCTCGCAACAAATATTACTCTCAATGCTCCCCAGCTTGACGAATCAATGGTGGAAAGGACTATATATCGGGAGAGTCCTTTACTGATTGACTACAACACAAGGGTGCTAAAGCCCATTAGGAGAACAAGAGGTGAGTGGGATAAGCTAACTCGATATACATACGCCCTTATGACACTTAGTGGCGAAGTGGTTGAAATCTTTCCGCCTTCATATAACAATGATGGCTTTATATCCACATTGCTCACTTATGTGACTGCCCCTGAGGGGACATATAGGGTTGCCCTACTCTGGAACAAACCGTCCGACAGGGAGGTGTGGCACCTAATCCCAATAATACCAACTTTCACCAAGTTTGATGAGCATTATTGCAGTTCTTTGGGTTGGAAGGAACACACCTTTTTACCTGAGGGACAAAATTGGTGGCGAGACACCGATATTATATATGTAAAAAACCGAACAAGTCAAAAAGATAATATTCCAATATGGGGAAATCCTAGAGTAAAAAAACTAAAAAGAATAACAGATGTGGAAATAACAATTTCTGTCACTAATGTTAGCAATCAAAGAATAGAAGGGGATGTCGTCATCGCTGATGGATATAAGAAGTGGTTCCATGAAGAGGGCAGAGCACTAATGGACCAAAGGATGCAGATGGTTTGGAAAAGGGAGGGAAAAGGAGAAAGACACATGTATGACACTTGGGAGTTTGACCGAGGTATAGAAAAGGTTAGACTTGAACCATACGAAACAAAAGAAGTGACCTATTTAATTAAGGACAGAACCTACGCTAGAGAGAAATTGTCTGGCTCATTTCCAACTGCTAGTGAAGCAAGAGGGAGCACGAGGTATTCATGGGATTCTTTTTTCCACGGATTCCATACAACTATATATTGGGAAGGAGTGGACAGGAAAAGAGAAAGAATGCTTAATGGCTGTCAATACGAACTAAACACAATGAGGGCAAGAGATTGGGGCAGCCTATCGTCAAGGCATATATGGACTTATAGCACAGAATTTGACGAAGTTGGGAAAAACTGGGATCCCAGTGACTGTGTAAGAGATGTGATATGGCCGAACGCAACTAGTATATACCCATCAAGGCATTGTATTCGCCTATAATAAAATAGTTAAGGGGACGCTTTTAACGTCCCCTTAACTTACTCCAAAACACACTTCTCAATTATACACTACGAGCATGTCTTTAACCATCAACCCCAAAGGAGCTAACACAAAGCAACAGATTACTCTTCATCGTAGTCAATGTTGGCAATCTTAATATAATTGTACCTGAGATCGAAAAACCTTCTGCCCTCCTCAGTTTTCTCATGAAAATCCATCTTCATCTTTGAAGGCAGAAGCTCATTAGTCCTATTATAAAAATCGATATACTGCTCACGATATTTAGACAAAGCATCGTTAGCAGCATTCCACATCTTAAGCAACAACTCATCATTAATTGGAAGCCCTTGTCGACCTCTTTGATACTTATATGTAAATGGCTTACAATACACATCATCCCGGCCAACTATTCCTTTCATTGTACCATTGGCCAGATACTTTTGCATTTCTCTAGTTTTACGAGAAATTAAATTGGCAAGCTTTGTGTCGGCCGCATCCACAAAAAGAAGTGCTCGAGTACGATGAAGACAAGGAAGTATTTGAGATAGTCGTTTACCCTTCACCAACACATCATAAATAGCATTAGAATAGCCATAGTCATATTTATCAACAAAATATGCAGAATAATCATCTATAGTATCATCATCACCATCTTCGGCATTCTCCCAATATACCATATATTCCTTGGCCTTACTTTCAATTTCTTTTTTTACACTAGGGTCCAAAGAATAAACTAGCTTATTACCTCCATTGTGCTTCTGAAAATAATACATAAAATCATCAGTGAACAATTCATAGGTTTCAGATATTGTCCAACGATACAAAGGATCGTAAAAGCGACTGTTAATAGCTTCTATATCATCTTCAAATCCCTTGAAACCGTTGTTCATTGCTCTCTGAAACACACCGTTCTGTTCTTTTATGTGATCAAGAATAGGGGAAAGCTTAGGTGCTGAAAATCCTCCACTATATCTTTTTCGGATAGGGGGAAAAGCGTCATAGTCTTCTACATTGGTGTTTGGGTCTTTCCAATCGCCACCACTTAACCGAAACCGCAAGCTATAATGTTTTTTCTCATCCAAGCTTTCAGGAATCTTAATGATGAGTCCTTCTGCAACCGCAGAAAAACCTTCTCGCATTTGAAGCTCATTAATATTAAATGAGGAGTTCACAATGTTGTGGCTAGCGTTTTCTGGGTCAAATATTCTGTACCCCAGCTTATTTACAAAAATGTCATGCTTTGCCTCAACACTAAACATTAGCTCTTTTTTGTGTTGCTTTAGATAGTCCCACGAATAAAATGTGGCTAAGGACAATTCGACATCCTTTCCCGACCCAGCTAGACCTAGAAGTTCATTGGGGCTACCAGCACGCAACGAAGAACCATCGTCAGTATCATCAACTTCAAAAATAATCTCTACTCCGGGCGTGTTGGAATCCCACTCTTCAACCACCGAAGCGGGAGGGGTCTCCGTCTCACCACCTTCAAGACGCTTGTTTGGACAAGGGGTGTCGGGGTCACAGCTTACGAACCCAAGGGCAAGAACCGAAAGAACTAGCCCTTGCCACATCATCAAATTAATTTTCTTCATACTCATAAACTTTTTAATTAATTAAAAATCCACTATACATTTAGCGTCATCACATAGACACACTATTTACTTAGCACAAAAATACCAGATGCCTCATCCACCACCCACTTATTCCAATTGCCGCATACGATTGAAGAAGGGAAAAAGAAGAAAAGAGATCTGGAAGAGGGAACTTCTTATTAGTCTCCAAAAGTTCTACGTATGTTTCTTATGTGTTGGGTAACAATCCTTGAATTATTGCCATTCTCTTGGCATTGTTGGAGATAGCTCATTAGTGCTGGCATATTTTGATACCTACAAGGAGGGTTTGAACGAAGTATATCTTGTATAGTACTTGCCAACTGATTGGAGTATATCAAGCTTGTATCAAAAGGTATTTCATTCACATTTTTGAAAACACAAGAACCATAGAAGACAACAACAGAGTAGAACGGCACATCGGCAACAAGTCGGAGCTTTTTCCTTAGCACTTCTATATGTCGATTATTCTGCAATATAGGATTGTAAAAATGATTTTTACTGTGTCTGAAAGTCTGGCACCAGCTTTCTTGCGTACCATTACCGAATATCCAACCGCTAAAATCTTTTACTTCAAAAACTATTATTCCAACATCAGTCACTGCTAGAGCATCTACTTGCGTGTACCACTTCAACCCATTTTGAACATATAAGTCATAAAACACATTTGAGGCAGGTATTCCACCACCTATGATAGAGCTTACACAATGCCTTTCAGAGAAGGTTCCTCTCCTTCTCTCTCGCTTTCTAGCACGAAGAGAGGAGGAATAATTAAGTAAGACTGCTAATATAATAACACAACCTACCAGCAAATAAAACTTTACCAAAGGGTCCATACTCAATTAGTTGATTTCAAATTATTCTAACTATTCTTCCTTTTTTCAATTCCATATCTGGTAAAAGCCCATTTAGGAGGCAGAGCTCTTCGAGGTCCCAATTCTTCTCCTCACAAAGCTCCTCTAATGTGGCGTCAGCTTTTAGGCGATAGGTACGGAGACTACCCCCCACCCTCTTCTTAGGATAGAGTGACTTCGTCCAAAGAAAGGTTTTGTTCTTAACCGTAGACTTATTGAAATCAATTATCAATGATGGATTGAAGTCTCCACCAAGAAACCGAGTCTCAAAGTGCAGGTGTGGTCCTGTGCTTCGCCCTGAGTTACCACTCAATCCAATAACATCTCCAGCCCTTACGACATCGCCACGAAATGACAACACTTTACTCAAGTGAGCATATACAGTCTCGAGACCATTGTAATGTCTTACCACCACATAATAGCCATAACCCTTTTTCTCGTACCCCGTTGTCCGTACAACGCCATCCCATGCTGAATAGATAGGAGTATTCATTGGGACTGAAATATCCACACCCCTATGCATTCTGCCCACCGACTTCCTCCAACCATATTTACTACTTGTACGGCCCAATCCATCAGTAGGAGAAAAGAAAGGCAATAAGTCAATTTGCGCACTCTTAGGTAGGCTAACACTTCGACCTATATATGGGTTAACTCTCTTGGATGCCCATGAAGCGTCATCATACCATTCGCTAACAGGACCATTGGAAAAAGAGAAAAGGAGAGGAACGATTAGGCATAATAAGACGTATATTACCTTATGTCTCATTTCGTTTTGTGCCTATTAATCATCTGTAACTAGCAAACCACAAAGCAATGGGTCAGCAGCTATTCGAGCTGTCTCATCTTTAATTATTTGCTCCACCTCCTTTTTTATCCCTATATAGTTGTCTTGTACAATCTGAGGTAGTCGGTCCTCACCTTCATCGTCTATCATATTTGCGAGGACAGGCAGTGGCTTCCAATTTGCCGACTCTTTTTCTATCTTCTTTGTATCAACTACGATCTGGCAGTTAAACATCTTAACCTTAATATTCTCACCAAAGTTGTCCACAACAGAGCCTACAAATTGTCCTTGCGACAAGGTAGAGATCTTACTTGATGGAATTAGATTGTGCATTTGACTAGATAGAGATACAGATGTACCCGTTTCGTTAATAGAGGTCGATTGCTGTGCTTGCACATTCTGCCCAAACCTCTTTGACAGTGAATCTGCTGTATCTCCAGTCACCTGCCCACTAAATAGATTACCAATTGTATTGATGATAGCCTTCGCTTGCTTATCGCCATAGTCCCTAATAATCTGAGTGAAGTCTTGGAAGCCAAGGCATACAGAGATTAAGTTACTACGGGCTGTTGCAATCAAGTTATCAAGACCTCGGAAATAAATAGTCGGCAACTCATCTACAATCACGCTACATTTCTGCTTATACTTTCTGTTTATTCGAGCCACTAATCGGAAGTTGATAAGACCCAAAGCAGCTGCATAGATATTTTGTCGCAATGGATTATTACCAACGCATAAGATCTTTGGATCATCTGGGTCATTAACGTCAAGACTAAAGTCATTACCACTCATCACCCAATAAAGCGATGGAGAGGTAATACGAGCAATACCAAGCTGTGCACTCGCAATCTGACCTTGTAACTGATCTTGAGCACCGCCCTCCCATGCACCTACGAACGGTCTCATATAGTTAGTCAGCTCATCATAAGACATCAAAATTGGAAAGAGCTGTTTATAGTCAGTACTAATCAACTCTAGCAAGTGAGGAAGAGTACAATACTTTCCATCTTGATACAACTTGAGGAACCAGATACATGCACTCGTAAATATAATAGCAGATTCCGTAAAGAACTCACCTTGCTTCTCCACCCAAGTCTTATTAAGGTTCATCATAATAACGTACGCACTCTCGTATGCGTCTGAAATATCCTCTAGGAACGATGGGTGCAAAGGATTACAACGGTGCGTTTTTCGTAAGTCATCGAAATTGACGATATAGAAATTAGGGATTTTACCTTTTTGCTTTTGGCCGGGTCCCGTCTTCACCGTAACATCTTTATACCGCTCTTTGTACAACTCAAAGTGGTTGTATGCGATCTCCGTCAAGTCAGGAAACTTGAAGTCATAGATATACATTGTAAACCCCTTTTCAATATGCTGCCTAATATACTGATTGATGACCGCAAACGATTTTCCCGAACCCGGCGTCCCGAGGACCATCGTAGCACGGAAAGGATTAATGACGTTTATCCAACCCTCATGAAACTTCTTCTTATAATAGAAACGGCTCTTCAAATTCACAGAAAACTCATTATCCATATACTCTTGGTTCTGCATAAACGACTCATTCTCGTCATTGAATGGGTCATCAATATTCTGGTTATATGAGATGTGCTGTGACACTAAGACAGAGCCATAAAAAATAGCGAAGAAAGATAGTAGGCTTACGACAACATAGATCAACATAGACAACGGTAGTAGTATGACACTAATCAAAAATATTATAGTGCCAACCGCTAATATTGAAATGGCGATTTTAATATCAACATCAGGTTTCTTTTTTCCACTAGAACCAAGACAACTTATCCCCACCATAAGAGCCACAACCATTTTTGAGACCAATGGACCATTATAAAAACCTATCGGCTTGAAAAAGGCAAGAAATAAATCATCCACTATTGGGTGAGTCAACCCCATTTGAACAAATAGAGGTTTACACCAAACATAAAAATGTACCAATAAGAAAAAGAAGGAGACCATTCGAAAGAAGTCCACCATCTTATCTAATTCTGTATTTGCCATATATCAACTCTCTTAATAATAAACAATTACAGCAAAACTAAATGAATGGGCTTCACTTGAGCAACAATTCAATTTGCCGCATAGGAGTATTGCAAAATAGAAGCCTCAGTAAAGATAAACTCTACTGAGGCTTTACAGCACTTGATGTAAGCCTACTAAGACTTATTAGAACCACTCGTTTTACTATCCTTCTTCTCTAGTGGTGGCAGCTTAGCCTTTTGCTCCTCATACGATCTATAAGCCTTCTCAAAATCAGAGGCCCATCTCTGCTTTTCAGCAGCCCATAGGTCTGTATTTGCAACACGACTAAGAGCATCAGCATGGTCTTTTTGCAGTTCCATAATCATCTTCTGCAAATCCGCATTGCTCCTCTTTACCATAGAGAGCTCTCTAGTCATTCTTCGTATATCCTTTCGGAGAGCATCTAGTTCCACAAGGTCAATTGCCGAGGGGTCATCCCTGTAGTCTGGCAATGGGTGTCTACCCAACATGTCATTATTTTCTCGCTCCACGATACTTTCCACTCGTTTATCTTCATTCATGATGGCATTAGCTGCATTCGCATAATCCATCATTGGGGAGGAACGGCTTTCAGACTTTCCTTTCACCGTTTCATCAGATTGTTTCTCCTCTTGCTCTTCACCCTTTTCCATGGAGTTATCGCCAATTTCCTCTAGCTCATCGTCTCCATCGTCAAGGTCAGCCGAATTATCAGTTTCCTTTTCCAAGCCTCGTTTATTCTTTAGCCTATTTTCAGTGACCATAGGATAAATGAGGTAGAAAGCAAGGGTCAACACAATAATCAGAATGATGATTAGCCCACCAACCTGTAAGATAATGTTGTTAATCATTTTCAACCTCCTTTCTCAAACATTTTACAATTCTATCATAAGGATTTCTCTTGAATGTTGATTTCACCTTAGCGGAGTAAGGATCGCAAGCATCGATAATACCCTTCAAAACGATATTTGACAATAAGTCTTGAGGTGAGATGGTAGGTTTAATGAAACATAGACACCGAGCCAAATCAAAGGCATCACTGTCTATCTCAATGGTCACCTTTGAGTTGCTGTAATCAATCTGTGCAAACAAGTTGATGTCAGTTGGGCTTTTGTTTTCTTCCTTTTCCATAACCTCAGAAAACATCTTCTCAAACTCAGCTTTACTGCTGTTGCTCGGTTTCATGGCCGTCCTCCTCTTGCTTATCAGCTGGCTCAGAAGGCACCTCCTCTGTTTTTGTCTCTTCTGCAACTGGTCTCTCCTCTGGAACCTCTGGGACAGGAACTGGAGTACGGCCGAATACCTTCTTAATCTCGTCTACAGACATGGAACAAAGATTCTGGTATGTTGTCAATATCTCCTTGTGCTTCTCTGAAAGCTCAGACATAGCACCTGTGACATTCCCCGTAAGCTCCGTCAGTTCATCAAGCTGTTGCTTCAAGTCTTCAATAATCGTCTTGTGAAGTATAATAGGGTCCTCAATAACTTCTGGGGCTACCTCCTTTTTCTCAATGATACCTGTTTCTAGGAATATCTCTTCTGCCACCTGATGAACATTCGTCTCCTCCAAATACAGCTTGGATGGTTGCAAATAAACTGAAACAAAGAAATTCATGTTCTCCCTTGATACACAGCTAAAGTCACGAGATACACCTCTGAAATGGAGCACCGTGTTTTGAAGTGTAGCAACATTAGCCTTCATTGCCTCGTCTTCTAGCCATGCCTTCAGGGCTAAGTCGCAATTCTCATCATTGAACTGATTGAACAGCAAAAACGACTTCTTCAATCGAGGGGTTTCTTGTCCACTTTGGTTCACAAGTTTCAGCCCAAAGTTAATGCCTTGCATCCAATAGAAAGTAGGGCGTGAGTTGACGGAGTCAATCACAGTCGGAAGGATGATATAATCCATCTTAGTCAAGTAGATGTAGATCTCCTCATAGCCTTGAGAACCCATGAAGTCATAAATATAGACATCATAATCTGGGTAAGCCTCCTCCACCGCCTCAGGCATAACCGTCAGGTCAAAGCCATCCTTCATCTTAAAGATAGGTGGTGCAACCCTATTCTCTAGGTCCAAACCACGGCTCTCAAAGATCTCTTTAGCGAGCTCTGGGTTCCTATCAATAAATATCTCATCACGCTGCTTTTGAGCTGTGATAGGATATTGATAGTAGTCACAATCAACAAAGCAGACCTTCTTTTTGTAGGTCTCTCCTAAGATGGTACCAAGTACCATTGACAATGTGGTCTTACCGATACCACCTTTCAGCCCTGCTAGGGCAATTCTAACTTTTTCCATAATTAAATAATAAAATAATGTTATTAATACATGTGATATTTAATCACTACTACTCTTTTTGCTCCTTAAGCCACTTTGTAAATAACTCGATAGCCCTTTTGTCTAACTCACTCAAATCCGATGCCTCTTTTGGATCGTCAGGAGTCAAGTTATCAGTGACTTTCTCTTCTACTTTTTCATCAACCTCTTCGCTATTCTCGTCCTTATTTAAGGGAGGGAAAAAAGAAGAAGAAGATGCTAGGTCATCAGGCATATATGGCACATCCTCCATGAGATATTTTATCTTGGAAATTTCCAAAGAATCAATCCATTCTTCAATCATGCGAAGCTGAGTTGCAGACACATTATTGTTTTGAACAAACCCTTTCGTCTTATTCAAAGCCAATAAGAGTTCATCTATTTTACTAACAATAAAATCATTATCAATGATGTGTCGCTCTTTAGTTATCCTACGAGCCTTGACCCTGTTTTCGAGTTGTGGACCATCAACAAATTCAATAATATTTTTCACCACCTCCGCAGCGTTCGTTAGTATCAATGTAAAATCGTCTGGAACTATTGAAACAGTTTGAAAAAAATTAAATTCCTTATTAGAAGCATCAACACCTTTCCCTATTAACTCATTAGAAAAAACCTCAGATTTTACAACCTCCAAGCCTTCCTCTTTTGCTGTTTTTATCCACCACTCTTTATGTCTATTTTGGTCAGAATCCTCAACATTATACTTGTTGAATAACAACATTATCCCCTTATTACGGTCCCCATATCCCTTCTGCCGAAGCGAGTAAAGCATACCCCTGATCCACATATACGATGGTCTCAAACTGGTATTATCTAAGATCAAAGGCACAATAATATAATCCATCTGAGTAAGTTGAAGCATAAACTCTGGCTCTACCTCTGACCCCTTCGTATCAAATATAAATAAGTCACAGTCTGGATGACGCCTTTCCACCTCTTCAATACTTTGTGCAGATAGGTTGCGTATTTTCTCTACCGGTAGTGGGGCAACGTACTTCGCTTTTTGGAGCCTTTCGTTATTAATATCATTGAAGAAACTTGGGTTCTCCAATAACAATGTTTCTTCTGTATTCTTCAAGTGAGATAAAGTTTCTTGGTATTCATCACAATCTACCAGACAAACCTTTTTGTCGTAAAGTTCACGACTATACACACCTAGAAACATAGCAATAGTGGACTTTCCCGTTCCACCTTTTATCCCAGATACAGCTATTCTTATTTTTCTTTTTTCCATCTTATTCATATAATAGAACACGTTATTTTTCATCCACACTCAAAATAGAATTAAGGACTAACAAGTAAATTCCACGAGCTAAATCATGGGTTGATAGATCATTCGCAGATGTAGGTCTGAATGTTTCAATTTTACTCCATAACTCCTCTTTTATCATAATCGTTCTTTGACCTTTATTGTCAGCAATTCTCATTTTAACAATGTCATCAATACTATCTAATATAAATCTTTTCACTCTTGCCCTTTGGTTGACTAATATGTCTTCTCTCAAGAACATTAAAAAGTTTGTTCTAGTTAATATGATAACCTCCTCTACTTCTTCATTATTCAGACCTCTACCTTTCAAGAAGTCTTCTAAAAAAAGAGCATCAATAGACAACCTCTTAGATCGAGATGTCCCTAATTGTACATTAAGTTTTTTCGCCACCTCTTGAAAGAAATCATCAGTACTACCATCGTTGCCTCTATCTAATTTCCCAACAATTTCATTGCGACTTAAATGTAATATTTCTTCTACATCTCTATTATTAGCAAGAGCACACGACTTATAATATTCGCAGGCATTTGCGTATGGGTCAGAATCTCTGTCGTACTTTTCTCCTTTTTCCATACAGCTTCTGAATATAGGAGAAACTGTAGAGTTCTTTTTCGCAACAAGAAGGTGGTCATAAAAGTCCAAAGGACTTTCATTGTACTTCTCTGCTACTTTTTTCAGTTTTTCAATTGCACCTGCACTCATATACTTATAAAGGGCTTAATAGTAATTAATTGCTACAAACTTACACGTGATTTATCCAATAAGAAATGGTATTCCAATTGCCGCATACGACAGAAGATGAAAAAAGGGAAAGAGATGGGGAGTGATAGAAACTAGAGAACGAGGTCAGGAGGTCAGGAGGTCAGGAGGTCAGGAGGTCAGGAGGTCAGGAGGTCAGGAGGTCAGGAGGTCAGGAGGTCAGGAGGTCAGGAAGTCAGGAAGTCAGGAGGTCAGGAAGTCAGGAAGTCAGGAGGTCAGGAGGTCAGGAGGTCAGGAGGTCAGGAGGTCAGGAGGTCAGGAGGTCAGGAGGTCAGGAGGTCAGGAGGTCAGGAGGTATTCCCTAATGCA
>NZ_AQVC01000042.1 GCF_000372405.1 Porphyromonas somerae DSM 23386
CTGTTTGGACGTAAGCCGAAAATCCAGGGGTTACGCATTACTGTTATGCGAATGATCATATACAAGTTGTTGAGGATAATGGGGTAAGGACCTCGGCAGAGGTCCCTCTTAAATAGGCACAGGTCGTTCGGGGCTAACGCCCCGAACGACCTGTGTGCAAGAGCATATTCACCCCCTCCCTTGACCCCGGCTGAGGGGTCAGACCTAGAGATAGAGTTGTCCGACCCCTCCACCGGGGTCGCAAGGGTATTTTACACCTATCTATACACAGGTCTTCAGCACTGCGTGCCTTGACCTGTGCCTATTTAGCACGGACCTCTGCCGAGGTCCTTTTCATCGACTCTCCGCTAAAACCTCACGGCAAGACCTTGCTTATGCGTAATCCCTAGCCGAAAATCTGGTTAATAGAGGGTTGAAAAAGTACCCTTCGCAACCTTCTGAAATACAGTGCTATATAAATGCCTCAACCGAGATGCAACTAAGCAATCGGCGAGATGCAACTCGGCAAATGGTTAGTTGCATCTCGTCGATTGCTTAGTTGCATCTCCACTTTCACCCTACTAGCATAGTGGTTTTATTGAGTTGCTAAGAGGTACATATTTATCCTAGATGAGATGCCCGACCCGAAGGAGACGAATGGTAATTGGTTGGAAAAATAATCAGTAAATTGCACTAGTAATTCAATCTGTGGATAGATTTAATTAGCTATTTACTTGGTAGTTATCAAATTTTATCGTACCTTTGCCCACCGATATGGTATGCCTCGCTCATAGTGGGTGAGAGTCTGCTATAGAGGTAGATAATTTGTTTAATAAGATAGGATAAGATGCCAACGATTCAACAATTGGTCCGTAAGGGACGTGCGACAATTGAGGAGAAAGGGAAGAGCCCAGCTTTGGATAGCTGTCCACAGCGTCGTGGCGTGTGTGTACGTGTGTACACTACTACGCCTAAGAAGCCTAATTCAGCTATGCGTAAGGTGGCTCGTGTGCGTCTCACCAATGGTAAGGAGGTGAACTCCTACATCCCAGGTGAGGGTCATAACCTTCAGGAGCACTCTATCGTACTAGTGCGTGGTGGTCGTGTGAAAGACCTTCCAGGTGTGCGTTATCACATCGTGCGTGGTGCACTAGATACAGCAGGGGTGAATGGTCGTACACAACGCCGTAGTAAGTATGGTGTAAAGCGCCCTAAGAAGTAATTCAAGCGATAGCTAGTTTTAGCTGGGTGCAAAGAGAGCCCTCGTAGTAGCACAGTGGTGTTACCGCCAAAGAAGAGAAAGAGGGAATACAAAAAGACATTGACTTTATGAGATGGTGACGAGATGCCCATTGATCTGAAACGATGGGATCTCTGCTGAGAGCCAGGGCTACCTAAGTGTAGCGGGGTGTCACTATAGTATCCGGAGCTAGCCCAATGATCAAAATTTTGGTTGGGTGTCGCCAAGGTTGAGCTTACACATTATATACAGTGTAGGTAAGACAAGCCAAGATGGCTAGGCGGAGTGGGTCGGAAGACTAGCTAGGCAAAGGAGAAGATGCGTAAGAGAGGAGAACTCACAAGTGAGGTGGATGCTCCCTAGAAGTGGTCTTAAGATAAAGACTAAGGGGGAAAGATAACGAAGTGTGGGTTGTCTATTTTCAAGCTTACGGTGAAGACCGTAAGTGCAATCAAAACAAATACTGATTTGGTCTTGGCGCCTTACAAAGGCGGTACTAGTAAGTAAGCAGAGGAATGGCTGTGGCTGGTACTACGGTAAGGACTGCAAGACAATGATACTTTTTTTGTAGCATAATATGAGAAAAGCGAAGCCAAAGAAGAGGCAACTATTGCCAGATCCAGTGTACAATGATGTCGCTGTGACTAGATTCGTCAACCACATGATGTATGATGGTAAGAAGAATCTATCCTTTGAGATCTTTTACGGTGCACTAGAGATCGTAAAGAATAAAATGGCTAATGAGGAGAAGACTCCTCTAGAGATCTGGAAGACCGCTCTCGAGAACATCACTCCACAGGTGGAGGTGAAGACTCGTAGAATTGGTGGTGCTAACTTCCAGGTGCCTACTGAGATCAGACCTGAGCGCAAGGAGTCTATCTCGATGAAAAATATGATCCTATTCGCTCGCAAGCGTGGCGGTAAGACGATGGCTGATAAGCTATCCGCAGAGATCATGGACGCTTACAACCAGCAGGGTGGTGCCTTTAAGCGTAAGGAGGATATGCACCGTATGGCTGAGGCTAACCGTGCATTTGCTCACTTTAGATTCTAAAGAATAGAAAGGAAACAACAAGAGATGGCTAATAAGACACATTTAGAGCGTACAAGAAATATCGGTATCATGGCGCATATTGATGCCGGTAAAACTACTACATCGGAGCGTATCCTATTCTATACTGGTCTTACTCACAAGATCGGTGAGGTACACGATGGTGCAGCAACTATGGACTGGATGGAACAGGAGCAGGAGCGTGGTATTACTATTACCAGTGCTGCAACCACTGCTTTCTGGAACTATCATAACGAAAAATATAAGATCAACCTTATTGACACTCCCGGACACGTGGACTTTACCGTAGAGGTGGAGCGCTCACTACGTGTACTCGATGGTACTGTAGCTGCTTTCTGTGCAGTGAGTGGTGTACAGCCACAGAGTGAGACCGTATGGCGTCAGGCAGATAAGTACAAGGTGCCTAGAATCGCTTATGTCAATAAGATGGACCGTAGCGGTGCTAACTTCTATGAGGTAGTACGTCAGCTCAAAGATATGCTTGGTGCACATGCTGTGCCAATTCAGGTGCCCATCGGTGCTGAGGAGACTTTCAAGGGGGTCGTGGATCTCGTAACGATGAAGGCTCTTGTATGGCACGATGAGGAAATGGGGTCACACTATGATACCTTGGAAATCCCTGAGGATGTAAAGGCAGATGCCGAGGAGTGGCGTGAGAAGATGCTGGAGAGCCTTGCTGAGGTAGATGAGGCACTTATGGAGAAGTACTTTGACGATCCATCCACTATCACTGAGGATGAGATTCGTGCGGCAATCCGTAAGGGTACCATCTCTATGGAGATCAATCCAGTGATCTGTGGTACTTCATTTAAGAATAAGGGTGTACAGCCACTGCTTGACTGTGTGTGCGCTTACCTTCCTAGCCCACTAGATACTCCTACAGTAGAGGGTACCGACCCACGTGATCCAGAGAAGGTGATTGTGCGTCAGGTAGATGAGGATGAGCCACTTTGTGCGCTTGCCTTTAAGATTGCTACCGACCCTTATGTAGGTCGTCTCTGCTTCTTCCGTGTATACTCTGGTAAGCTGGAGGCAGGGAGCTATGTATATAATAGCCGTAGCGAGAAGAAGGAGCGCATCAGCCGACTATTCCAGATGCACTCTAATAAGCAAAATCCTATGGAGCTTATTAATGTGGGTGATATCGGTGCCGGCGTAGGCTTTAAGGATATCCGCACAGGTGATACCCTTTGTGATGAGGAGCACCCTATTACACTTGAGAGTATGGACTTCCCAGATCCAGTGATTGGTATCGCAGTGGAGCCTAAGACTCAGAAGGATATGGATAAGCTCGGAATCGGTCTGGCTAAGCTGGCTGAGGAGGATCCAACCTTTACCGTGAAGACTAATGAGGAGACTGGCCAAACCGTGATTAGCGGTATGGGTGAGCTACACCTTGAGATTATTATCGACCGTCTGAAGCGTGAGTTCAAGGTAGAGTGTAATCAAGGCCGTCCACAAGTTAGCTACAAGGAGGCGATCTCTGAGGCTGTTGAGCTTCGTGAGGTGTACAAGCGCCAGACTGGTGGTCGCGGTAAGTTCGCCGATATCATCGTACGCCTAGAGCCTAAGGATAAGGACTTTGAGGGTGACCTACAGTTTATCGACGAGGTGAAGGGTGGTAATATTCCACGTGAGTATATTCCAAGCGTGCAGAAGGGTTTTGAGCGTGCTATGAAGAATGGTGTGCTTGCAGGCTATCCTATGGATGGACTAAAGGTGACCTTGCTTGACGGCTCTTTCCACCCAGTGGACTCAGACCAGCTTTCGTTTGAGGTGTGTGCTATCCAAGCCTTTAAGAATGGTTGCGCCAAGGCACATCCAGTGCTTCTTGAGCCTATTATGAAGGTAGAGGTGGTAACCCCTGAGGAGAGCATGGGTGATGTGATTGGTGACCTCAATAAGCGTCGTGGTCAGGTAGAGGGTATGGAGACTCACCGCAATGGTGCCCGTATCGTAAAGGCCAAGACCCCACTTGCTGAGATGTTTGGCTATGTGACTGCCCTCCGTACCATTACGAGTGGTCGTGCGACAAGTACTATGACCTTTAGCCACTTTGAGGAGATGTCGACCTCTAATGCCAAGGCCGTACTAGAGGAGGTAGATGGACACGTAGAGCTCCTTAAGTAATAGATAATAAAGAGAATCATTGCAAGCATATGAATCAAGTCATTAGAATCAAGATTAAGTCTTACGACCATACATTGGTTGATAAGTCGGCCGAGCAGATTGTCAAGGCAGTAGAGCCTACGGGAGTGACTGTGCGTGGACCTATTCCATTGCCTACTCGTAAGCGTATCTTCACCGTAAACCGCTCTACTTTCGTGAATAAGAAGAGCCGTGAGCAATTCCAGCTATCTACCTACAAGCGCCTCATCGACATTGTCAATGCAGGTACCAACACAGTAGATGCTTTGGCTCGCTTGGTACTCCCAAGTGGTGTGGAGATTGAGATCAAGACAGATATCTAATTATAGAGAGGTCTGTCTTACAAGAGATAAAAGTTATATTGTAAACCAAACCAATAAGTTGAGACTGAAATGCCAGGATTAATAGGAAAAAAAGTCGGAATGACATCCGTATTCAGTGCCGAGGGGAAGAATATCCCATGCACTGTTATCGAAGTAGGTCCTTGTGTGGTAACTCAGGTAAAGACTAGTGAGGTGGATGGCTATGAGGCAATCCAATTGGGCTTCGAGGATAAAAAGGAGAAGCATACCAATAAGGCTGAGCAAGGCCACTTCGCTAAGGCTGGAGTAACCCCCAAGAGACACTTGGCCGAGTTCAATAATTTTGACAAGGAGTACAAGTTGGGTGATGTAATCAATGCCGAAATCTTCAATGACGTCGCTTATGTCGATGTTATCGGTACCTCTAAGGGTAAAGGATTTCAGGGTGTTGTGAAGCGCCACAACTTTGGCGGTGTGGGCCAGACAACCCACGGTCAAAAGAATAGGCTCAGAGCACCTGGATCTATCGGAGCGTGTGCTACACCCTCTAAGGTAGTGAAGGGTATGAGGATGGCAGGTCAAGATGGTAACCGCCGTGTGACTATCGAGAACCTACGTGTGATTAAAGTGCTCCCAGAGCAGAATGCCCTTGTGGTAAAGGGTAGTGTGCCAGGAGCAAAAGGTACCATCTTATTAGTAAATATCTAAGCGATATGGAATTAAATGTATTGAACATCAACGGTCAGGAGACCGGACGTAAGGTAACTCTAGATGCTTCTGTATTTGGAGTAGAGCCTAATGATCATGTCATTTATCTAGACGTGAAGCGCTACTTAGCTAATAAGAGACAAGGTACTCACAAGACTAAGGAGCGTGCTGAAGTGGCCTTCAGTACCCGCAAGCTCTTCCGCCAAAAAGGTACAGGTGGAGCACGTAGAGGTAGTATTAAGAGCCCTCTACTAAGAGGCGGTGGTACAGTATTTGGCCCACGTCCACGTGACTATGAACAAAAGGTAAATAAAAAGGTAAAGCAACTGGCTCGTATCTCTGCACTAAGCCGCAAAGCAAGTGCCAATGAGATTACAGTGGTAGAGGATTTCTCTTTTGATGCTCCTAAGACCAAGCAATTTGCATCGGTACTTAAAGCACTCAAGATTGATGGACAAAAGAGCCTAGTGCTACTAGGTGGGATCGATAATACCCTCCTACTATCAGCACGTAATATCCCTACTGTAAACGTGATGCAAGCAGAGGACGTGAGCACTTACAATCTACTTGATGCTAAGCAACTCGTATTGACTGAGAGTGCACTCACCATGCTGACTGACCTACTAGCAAAGAAGTAACGGGACACTTTAGAGAGATAAATAAATAGTATGAGAGGTATTTTATTACAACCTATTATTACTGAAAAGTTGACGGACATCACCGAACAGATGCCCAATCGCTATGGCTTCAAAGTGGCTCGTAATGCTAATAAGACCGCTATCAAGGAGGCTGTAGAAAAGATGTACGACGTAGACGTGGTAAGCGTCAACACCATCAACTATGATGGAAAGCGCATGCAGCGATATACCAAGGGTGGTCTTATCGTAGGGAAAAAGCCTGCGTTCAAAAAGGCAATCGTAACACTTAAAGAGGGTCAAGTGATAGACTTCTTTAGTAACATTTGATAAGAAATGGGAATACGTAAATTAAAGCCCACTACGCCTGGGCAAAGACATAAGATTATCGGTGCATTTGATAAAGTCACTAAAAGTACACCGGAGAAGTCTCTAATCGCATCGAAGAAAAAAACCGGTGGGCGTAACAATACCGGTAAGATGACGATGCGCTATATCGGTGGCGGTCACAAGAAGCAGTACCGTATCATCGATTTCAAGAGAAGGAAAGATGGTATTCCTGCGACAGTAAAAGCTATCGAGTACGATCCAAATAGATCAGCTCGTATCGCACTTCTTTACTACGCTGATGGTGAGAAGGCTTATATCCTAGCTCCTGATGGGCTAGAGGTAGGAAGGACTGTACTGTCCGGAGAGGATGCAGCTCCAGAGGTGGGTAATGCCCTTCCTCTAGGCAAGATCCCTGTAGGTACTGTGATCCACAATATTGAGCTTCGTCCTGGACAAGGTGCTAAGATGGTGCGTAGTGCAGGCTCATTTGCTCAGCTCACCTCTCGTGAGGGGACCTATGTGGTGATCAAGATGCCTAGTGGTGAGGTACGCCGTATCCTCGCAGCTTGTAAAGCTACTGTAGGTAGTGTGGGCAACTCTGACCACGCCCTAGAGAGAAGTGGTAAGGCTGGACGTACCCGCTGGATGGGTCGCCGTCCACGCGTTCGTGGTGTAGCGATGAACCCAGTAGATCACCCAATGGGTGGTGGTGAAGGTCGTGCGTCGGGTGGTCACCCACGTAGCCGTACTGGTCTGTATGCTAAGGGTCTGAAGACTCGTGCACCTAAGAAGCACTCCTCTAAGTATATCATTGAGGGTCGTAAGAAGAAGCGTAAGTAATCGCTTTAGGTAAGTATTGAACCAACTTAATGTACTAATAAAGATATGAGTCGTTCACTAAAAAAAGGACCCTACATCGAGCTTAAGCTAGAGAAGCGAGTACTTGAGATGAATGAGAGTGGCAAGAAGAGTGTCATCAAGACATGGAGCCGTGCATCAATGATTTCACCCGACTTCGTAGGGCATACAATAGCTGTACACAATGGGAATAAGTTTATCCCAGTGTTTATAACTGAGAATATGGTAGGACACAAGCTAGGTGAGTTTGCACCTACTCGTACCTTCCGTGGACACAGTGGTAATAGAAAGTAACCCCACCACGGGACATTAAATAAAATTAGATAGTAACTAATATGGGTAAAAGGAAGAAGCTAGCCGCTGAGCAACGCAAAGAGGCACGCAGTACTCAGTACTTTGCTAGGCTTGTCAATATCCCTTCCTCTCCACGTAAGATGCGTTTGGTAGCGGATATGGTACGTGGTATGGAGGTGAATAAAGCTCTTGGCGTACTTAGATTTTCAAGCAAGCAGGCGGCTACACCAATGGAGAAGCTACTACGTAGCGCCATCTCTAATTGGGAACAAAAGAATGGCCGTCAGGCAGACGAAGGAGAACTATATATCTCCAAGATTTATGTGGATGAGAGCATGACGCTAAAGCGCCTCCGTCCAAGAGCTCAAGGTAGAGGTTGTAGAATCCGTAAGAGAAGCAACCACTTGACGATTTATGTAGATACACTTCCCAATGCGGAAGAGATTTAAGCACATTCTAAGCAAATAATTTGTAGATGGGACAAAAGACAAATCCAATAAGCAATCGCTTAGGAATCATTAGGGGCTGGGACTCTAATTGGTTCGGCAAGAAAAGTGATCTCGCCGACACTCTCCTAGAGGATTATAAGCTTCGCACCTATATCGAGGCTCGCCTCTCTCGTGCAAGTGTATCTAGGGTAGTCATTGAGCGTACACTCAAACTAGTCACAATCACTATCTGCTCAGCACGCCCAGGCCATATCATCGGCCGTGGTGGCTCTGAGGTGGATAAGCTACGTGAGGAGCTCAAGCGCTTTACCGACAAGGAGGTGCAGATCAATATTTTTGAGATCCGTAGGCCTGATGTAGACGCCAAGATCGTGGCTGAGAATATCGCACGCCAGCTAGAAGGCCGTATGAACTATCGTAGAGCAGTAAAGCAGGCCATTGGTAATGCTATGCGCTCAGGTGCTGAGGGAATTAAGATTCAGCTAAGCGGTAGGCTCAATGGAGCTGAGATGGCACGTAGCGAGATGTTTAAGGAGGGACGTACTCCACTCCACACGCTCCGTGCAGATATCGACTATGCTCTTGAGGAGGCACGTACCAAGGTGGGTGCCATCGGTGTAAAAGTGTGGATCTGCCACGGTGAGGTATACGGTAAGCGTGACCTTGCTCCTGACTTCACACAGCAGCGTGACAATCGCCCACGTCGCGATGGTGGTCGTGGTGGCCGTGGTGGTCGCCGTAGAGGCAATCGTGGCGGACGTAATGAGCGCTAAGCTACTGCACGCTAAGGAAGTATAAAATTGAAGATAAGACATAAGATATGTTACAACCAAAAAAGACCAAGTTCAGAAGGCAGCAAAAGGGTCGTATGAAGGGTGATGCCCAGCGTGGTAATCAGCTTGCGTTTGGCTCTTTCGGCATCAAGTCGCTACAGACTTGCTGGATTACTGGTCGCCAAATAGAGGCGGCACGTATCGCTGTGACTAGATATATGCAACGTCAAGGTCAGGTGTGGGTACGTATTTTCCCTGATAAGCCTATCACTGCTAAGCCAGCAGAGGTGCGTATGGGTAAGGGTAAAGGTAACCCTGAGGGCTTCGTAGCTCCTGTAACTCCTGGACGTATGCTATTTGAGGTAGAGGGTGTGAGCTATGAGGTAGCAAAAGAGGCACTTCGCCTCGCTGCTCAAAAGCTCCCAGTGACCACAAAGTTTGTGGTTCGCCGTGACTATGAATTTTAATTTCTGTACTGTATATAAGTAATTAGGTATGAAGAGTAATGAACTAAGAGACCTCACGGTACAGGAGCTAAAAGAGAGAATCGAGACAGAGACTGTAAGGTATCAGAGGATGCAGCTCCAGCATAGAGTAACCCCTCTCGATAAGCCTTCATCGCTCAATGACCAGCGAAAGTTGGTAGCACGTCTCCGTACCGTCCTCAACGAGAAGAGCGTTGAGCAAGGAAGTATTAACGATTAAGAGTCGCTCTAAGAGATGGAAAAGAGAAGTTTAAGGAAGGTAAGACAAGGCGTCGTCTCTAGTAATAAGATGGATAAGTCTGTCACAGTAGCTGTGAAGTGGAAGGAGAAACACCCTATCTACGGAAAGTTTGTGAATAAGACCAAGAAATTCCACGCACACGACGAGAATAACGAGTGCAACGAAGGGGACACCGTTAGGATTATGGAGACTCGACCACTAAGCCGTACCAAGCGCTGGAGAGTGATCCAGATCGTAGAGAGAGCGAAGTAATAATATTGCAGATTTGTAGAGTAATCTATTATGATACAACAAGAGTCTAGACTAGCTGTAGCTGATAATAGCGGTGCTAAAGAGGTGCTCTGTATTCGCGTGCTAGGTGGTACTCGTCGCAGATATGCTTCGATCGGTGATGTGATCGTGGTGTCTGTGAAGAGTGCAATCCCTGGTAGTGATGTGAAGAAAGGGGCAGTATCGAAGGCATTGATCGTAAGGACCAAAAAGGAGATCCGACGTCCAGATGGATCGTACATCCGTTTCGATGAGAATGCGTGTGTACTCCTAAATGCTGCTGGTGATATCCGTGCTACCCGTATCTTTGGTCCTGTAGCACGTGAGATACGTGCCGTGAATATGAAGGTTGTCTCACTTGCACCTGAGGTGCTTTAATATAGAAAGGAAAGACAATGGCAAAATTTCATATAAAGAAGGGCGATACCGTATTTATTAATGCGGGTGATGACAAGGGTAAGACTGGCCGAGTTTTGAAGGTGGATACCAAGAAGAACCGAGCTATCGTAGAGGGACGAAATATGATCACTAAGAGGACTAAGCCAAGTGCTCAGCACCCTCAAGGTGGCATGGTGCACAAAGAGGCATCTATTCATATCTCCAACCTCAACCCCGTAGATCCTAAGACTGGGGCTCCTACTCGTGTAGGGCGTCGTAGAAATGACGATGGTAAGCTTGAGCGCTATGCCAAAAAGTCTGGTGAGCTACTGAAGTAATAAATGCTAATAGCTGAAAGAGAGATGGCTACAGATAATTTGAAAAAGGACTATAATGAGCGTATTGTGCCACTGCTGATGAAGCAATTTGGCTACAGTAGTGTGATGCAGGTGCCTTCCCTTACCAAAATCGTGGTAAATCAAGGTCTAGGTGCTGCAACGGGCGATAAGAAGCTGATCGAGATAGCTCAAGGTGAGCTAGCCTTGATCACTGGTCAAAAACCAGTAGTGACCTACTCCAAAAAGGATATCTCTAATTTTAAGCTCCGTAAGGGTATGCCTATCGGTGTGATGGTAACGCTGAGGAGAGAGAAGATGTATGAGTTCCTAGAGAGGCTGATCCGTATCGCACTACCTCGTATTCGTGACTTCAAGGGTGTAGAGAGCCGCCTAGATGGTAGAGGTAACTATACCCTAGGTGTGACAGAGCAAATTATTTTCCCTGAGATTAATCTTGATAGTGTTACCAAGATTATGGGTATGAATATCACCTTTGTCACTTCTGCCAAGACGGACGAGGAGGGATTTGCACTCCTAAAGGAGTTTGGAATCCCTTTCAAGAAGAAAGAAAACTAAGGAAGGATAGAGAGCAATATGGCAAAAGAATCAATGAAGGCGCGTGAGCGCAAAAGAGCTAAGCTAGTGGAGAAGTATGCTGAGAAGCGTGCTAAGCTAAAGGCTGAGGGCGACTACGAAGGTCTCCAGAAGCTACCTAAAAATGCTAGCCCTGTGCGACTTCACAACCGCTGCAATATCACTGGTAGACCAAAGGGATATATGAGACTTTTTGGAATCTCAAGAATTCAGTTTCGCGAGATGGCATCAAAGGGGCTTATCCCAGGGGTGAAGAAGGCCAGCTGGTAACTATCAATGAGTATAGAGAGACCCATAGATTACCTGCCAAGTGTTGGAGGGTAAGTGCTGTGCAAAATAACTACGCTGAGTCTTAATAAGTACTCGGGCGTAGTTATTTTTGAACATCATAGTGCAGGGTCTTCTGCTTATTTAGCATCACTAATACTGATTGCCATCTTCCCGTAACGAGCGGGTGAAGAGCTGGCGATTGAGTGTTATTTGGAGATATCGCTAGATATTTGTACCTTTGTGCCTATCAAAGAGTTGAGAGATGTATCGCTATCGGTTCTGATTGAGCAGAGCTGATGCGTTATTTCGCATCAATTTGATGGTATGTGGTGGTGCTTAAAAGTTTATGACGTACAGCAATACCACAAGAGAGTGAAAAAGTGTATGTAAATATTGTCTGAGGTAGCTGTGTTGGTTCACTCTATTTTCAGATTAATTTCAACAACTTATTTTTATGACAGATCCAATATCTGACTATTTAACTCGCTTGCGCAATGCTATTATGGCAAAGCATAGAGTGGTGGAAATCCCAGCGAGTAACATCAAAAAGGAGATGACAAAGATCCTTTTTGAGAAGGGGTATATTCTCAATTACATGTTTGATGAGAGTGGCCCTCAAGGAACTATCAAGATTGCTCTTAAGTACGATGTAGTATCTAAGAAAAATGCAATCAAGAAACTGGAGCGTGTATCGCGTCCAGGACTTCGTCGTTATGTAGGCTATCAGGATATGCCTAGAGTCCTTAACGGGCTTGGTATCGCTATCCTATCTACTAGCCAAGGTGTGATGACCAATAAGGAGGCTGCAGACCGTAAGATCGGTGGTGAAGTGCTCTGCTATATTTATTAATCTTAATAGGAAAGGAACAAAGTTATGTCAAGAATTGGAAATTTGCCCATTTCTATCCCTAACGGTGTCACTGTCACTATTAAGGATAATGTAGTGGTAGTAAAGGGCCCAAAGGGAGAGCTTTCTCAGAAAGTTGATCCACGTATCAAAATCAAGGAAGAGGAGAATGTGCTACACTTCTCAACTACCAATGGTACTAAGGAGGAGAGTGCGTTGCACGGACTTTATCGCTCGCTAGTACACAACATGGTGGTGGGTGTATCCGAGGGATATACTAAGACACTTGAGTTGATTGGTGTAGGATTTAGAGCTTCAAATGAGGGACAGCTACTTGAGCTATCAGTAGGTTACTCTCACCCTATCTTCCTGCTACTGCCACCAGAGATCAAGGTGGAGACCAAGATGGAGCGTAATAAGGCTCCACTCGTAACACTTTCTTCGGCCGATAAGCAACTGCTTGGTCAAGTATGTGCTAAGATCCGTACATTTCGTAAGCCAGAGCCATATAAGGGTAAGGGTATCAAGTTTGTCGGTGAGTACATTCGTAGGAAGTCTGGTAAGACTGCAGCAGCTAAGTAATCACACTTTTGGATATTCGTAATCTATGATAACTAAGAAGGAAAGAAGATTAAAGATCAAGGCACGTGTGCGTAAAAACCTACACGGTACTGCTGAGAGACCTAGGCTGACTGTATTTAGAAGTAATAAGCAGATCTATGCACAGGTAATTGACGATGTGGAGGGAAGGACCCTCGTAGCATTCGACTCTAAGATGCTAGAGGATAAGCTACCAAAGAAGGAGCTGGCCGAGAAGGTGGGCGAGGCTTTGGGTAAGAAGGCTGTAGAAGCAGGTATCGAGACGGTCGTTTTTGATCGTAATGGCTACCTCTACCACGGACGTGTCAAGGAGCTGGCAGAGGGTGCTAGGAAAGCAGGATTGAAGTTCTAACACAACCATAAGTACAGTAAAGATATGAAGAGAATTAACTCTGTAAGTGGTCTCGAACTAAAGGAGAGATTGGTGGCGATTAACCGTGTGACCAAGGTGACAAAGGGTGGTCGTACCTTTACACTTGCTGCTATGGTAGTGGTAGGTGATGAAAATGGAATTATCGGCTATGGCCTAGGTAAGGCAGGCGAAGTGAGTGTGGCTATTCAGAAGGCTACTGAGGCCGCCAAGAAAAACCTTATCAAGGTGCCTGTACACAAAGGAACTATACCTCACGAGCAGTCAGCTAAGTTTGGCGGTGCACGTGTGATGCTAAAGCCTGCATCAGAGGGTACTGGAGTAGTAGCTGGTGGTGCAATGCGTGCCGTATTGGAGAGCGTTGGAGTGACCGATGTGCTAGCAAAGAGCAAGGGGTCGAGTAACCCTCATAACCTTGTTAAGGCTACCATTGAAGCACTAAGTGAGATGCGTGATCCACTCGAGGTGGCTAAGATACGTGGTATCTCGGTAGAGAAAGTATTTAAGGGATAAGTAAGAGTACACATATAGTAATATGGAGACTATAAAGATTAAGCAAGTGCGAAGTCGCATTCGTTGTCCAAAGGATCAAAAGGCAGCTCTTGATGCTCTTGGGCTTAAGAAACTTAATAGGGTGGTTGAGCTTCCTAGAAATGAGGCTGTACTCGGAAATATCAAGAAGGTACACCACCTAGTTGAGGAAATTAAGGATTAATCTAGTGCGTGATTCTCCTTTTAGGGAGAAGCACCCAACTAATTAAAGATATATATTAGATATGAACCTATCAAATTTGAAGCCCGCAAATGGGGCTACAAAAAGTCGCAGAAGGATTGGTCGTGGTCCCGGTAGCGGCATGGGTGGCACTTCTACAAGAGGTCACAAGGGAGCAAAGAGCCGCTCAGGCTACAAGGCAAAGTTTGGCTTTGAGGGTGGTCAGATGCCACTTCAACGTCGTTTGCCAAAGTTTGGATTCCGCAATCCTAATAGAGTAGAGTATACTCCTGTCAATCTTGGTGCTATCGAGGTACTTGCCCAGAAGGGTATTACTGAGATCGGACAAGCAGAGCTAGTAGCTGCAGGTCTTGTGCACAAAGACGACAAGGTTAAGCTACTCGGTATGGGCGAGCTTACCACTAAGGTGAAGGTGACAGTTCACGCTGCCTCCAAGAGTGCCAAAGAGGCAATGGAGAAGGCAGGTGCAGAACTGGTGTTACTGTAAATATAGAGAAGAGTACCGATGAAATTTGTTCAGACACTCCGGAATATCTGGAAGATAGAAGATCTCAAACAGCGTATTATCACTACGGTGTGGCTGATTATCATCTATCGTCTAGGTACCCATATCGTATTGCCAGGGATTGATCCATCTGGCCTAGTAGCACTCAAGGATCAGACCCGAGGTGGTGTGATGGCACTTCTTGATATGTTTTCAGGTGGTGCCTTCAGTAACGCTTCGGTGATGGCACTTGGTATTATGCCATATATCTCTGCTTCCATTGTGATGCAGCTGATGGCTATCGTAGTGCCTAGTATCCAAAAAATGCAGAGAGAAGGTGAAAGTGGTCGCCGTAAGATCAATCAGTGGACACGCTATCTCACCATTGCCATTCTATTGGTTCAGGGTCCAGTTTATCTGATCAACCTCAACCACCAGCTGATGGCTGCAGGTAGTTCAATGCCTACTGGCTTCTGGTTTAGCTTTTCAAGTACCATCTTCATGGCAGCCGGCTCTATGTTTGCACTTTGGCTAGGTGAGCGTATTACTGATAAGGGTATTGGTAATGGAGTTTCTTTTATCATCCTTGTAGGTATTTTAGCTCGTTTCCCAATGGCAATTACTCAGGAGTTCGTGCTAAGGTTTAATAATCCAGGTGGTATCTTCCTATTCCTCCTCGAGATCTTAATCCTACTAGTGGTGATTGCAGGTGCAATTATGCTCGTTCAGGGTACTCGCCGTGTGCCGGTACAGTATGCCAAGCGTACGGTAGGTAACCGTATGTATGGTGGAGCACGCCAGTATATCCCTCTCAAAGTGAATGCTGCGAATGTGATGCCTATCATCTTTGCTCAGGCTATCATGTTTATCCCTGTGACGTTGTTCCCAGCAATGACCTCTAAGTCTACTTTTTGGCAAGGCTTTGCTACGGGTCAGAGCTTCTGGTACAATTTCACTTTCGCTATTCTGATCATCCTCTTTACCTATTTCTACACTGCGGTTACCATCAATCCATCTCAGATGGCTGATGAGTTGAAGCGCTCCAATGGATTTATTCCAGGTGTGAAACCAGGTAAACCAACCAAGGAGTTCTTGGATAGTGTGATGAGTAAGATTACTCTTCCAGGCGCGTTGTTCCTAGCTATTGTGGCTATCCTGCCTGCTTTTGCACGTCTCTTTGGCGTCTCAGCGCAGTTTAGTTCATTCTTTGGCGGAACCTCACTGATCATTCTTGTAGGTGTGGTATTGGATACGCTCCAGCAAGTGGAGAGTCACCTACTACAGCATCACTATGATGGACTACTTGAGACAGGACGTATCAAGGGTCGCTCGGGAAATCTGTATTAATATCTTAAACAATTGCGATAAGTACTGATATGTTTGAGAGAAGAAAGATTTACCTAAAGACAGCAGAGGAGATCGAAAAGCTTTATCGTGCCAATCAATTGGTAGGTATGACACATGGCGAGCTAGCAAAGCATATTAAGCCAGGGGTGACCACTAAGGAGTTGGATAAGATAGCTTACGAATTTATCTGCGACCATGGTGCGAAACCAGCTTTCTTAGGATATTCTGGTTTCCCTGCTTCTCTCTGTACCTCTATCAATGAATATGTGGTACATGGTATTCCCTCCGAGACAGCGGTGCTCAAAGAGGGGGATATCATCAGTGTGGATTGTGGTACGATCTTAGATGGATTTGTAGGGGATAGTGCTTTCACCTTTCCCGTAGGAGAAGTCTCAGACGAGGTCAAGGGCCTTTTGCGTACTACCCATGATTCTCTCTATGTAGGCATCGAAGCCGCTGTAGTGGGAAAGCGTATCGGTGATATCGGCAATGCAGTCCAGACCTACTGCGAGAAGCGTGGCTACTCTGTAGTTAGGGAGTTCACTGGTCATGGCATTGGTCACTCAATGCACGAGGCTCCTAATGTCCCTAATTATGGCCGGCGTGGTACAGGAGCTAAGATTGAGGAGGGTCTTTGCATTTGCATAGAGCCGATGATCAATCTAGGGAGTAAAAACGTAGTCATTTATGACGATGGTTGGACTACCCGCACCAAGGACCGTAAGCCCTCTGCTCACTTTGAGCATTGCATCGCTATTGTAGATGGCAAGGCCAAGATTATGAGTAGCTTCGAATTTATCAAAGAAGCTCTTGGTGGCCTTCCATTCTAAGCACTGTAAGATATTGATATTGATTAATCACTAAAAGAAAGGTATTTATTTATGGCTAAACAACCAGCAATAGAGCAAGATGGAGTAATTCTAGAGGCATTGTCCAACGCTATGTTTAAGGTGGAGCTCGACAATGGCCACCAGATTACCGCTCATATATCTGGTAAGATGCGGATGCACTATATTCGTATTCTTCCAGGAGACCGTGTAAAGGTAGAAATGTCGCCTTACGATCTATCCAAAGGGCGTATCTCTTACCGCTACAAGTAAAGCTGTGCAAGGTTGAAGACCATATTATTTCAAGTTTATACACACAACACTACCCGTGCGAGGCATGTGAGCCACTAGTGGGTATCAAAAGAAATAGAGATTATGAAGGTTAGAACATCTTTGAAGAAGCGTACCCCCGATGATAAGATTGTCCGTCGCAAGGGTCGTCTTTATATCATTAACAAGAAGAACCCCAAGATGAAGCAGCGTCAAAACTAATCCCCCTCACCCCTTCGAGGGTGTAGATGGATAGTGTAGGCGTGTGATCTTTATCGGGTCAATTGACTAAGAGAGTTACACTTAACTAACAACTATAGTATTATATGGCAATAAGAATTGTTGGTGTCGACCTGCCACAGAATAAGCGTGGTGCTATCGCCCTTACCTATATTTATGGTATCGGGAGAAGTGCTGCTGCTACTATTCTTGATAAAGCAGGAGTAGACCCAAACATTAAAGTGCAAGACTGGACAGACGACCAAGCTGCCGCTATTCGTGAGATCATCTCGAATAATTATAAGGTAGAGGGTGATCTCCGTAGTGAGACACAGCTTAATATCAAGCGCCTTATGGATGTCGGCTGCTATCGTGGTATCCGTCACCGTATTGGTCTGCCCTTACGTGGACAGTCAACTAAAAACAACGCTCGTACTCGCAAAGGACGTAGAAAGACCGTTGCGAATAAGAAGAAAGCTACTAAGTAAGACTAGGAAGAAAACATGGCTAAGAAAACTGCTACTAAGAAGAGAAAAGTACAGGTGGATCCTATTGGACAGGCACATATCCACTCTTCCTTCAATAACATTATCATTACCCTTACCAATAACCAAGGGCAAGCAATCTCCCAATCTAGTGCTGGAAAGATGGGGTTCCGTAGTTCGAAGAAGAACACTCCCTACGCAGCACAGATGGCAGCAGAAGACTGTGCTAAGGTGGCCTATGATGCCGGTTTGAGGAAAGTGACCGTATATGTAAAGGGTCCAGGTAATGGCCGTGAGAGTGCTATCCGCACTATCCACGGAGCAGGTATTGAGGTGATGGAGATTGTAGATGTGACGCCACTTCCACACAATGGATGTCGCCCTCCAAAGCGTCGTAAGCCTTAATTGGCTTGCTTCACTTCCCTTGTTTCACCGACACTTTGTCGTACGCAAGAGAGATTATATATTAGAATGAGGCTTCTCTGCATTCATACTAATGGATTGGTTGCACTTCTGCACCTTCCGACGCAGCTGTGCAGAGCTAGTTTCATGGTTACTAATTATTTTTATTACTATTTATAATGGCAAGATATACAGGTCCAAAAGCCAGGATTAATCGCAAGTTTGGAGAGCCAATCTTTGGCAATGCCAAATCGAAGAAAACTTACCCAGCTGGTCAGCACGGCAATTCTCGCCGTAGCAAGACTTCAGAGTATGGGTTGCAGCTGCGCGAAAAACAGAAGGCTAAATACACCTATGGCGTACTAGAGCGCCAGTTCCGCAACCTCTACGAGCGTGCTTCTCGTATGCCTGGTGTGCGTGGTGAGGTGTTGATTCAGCTTCTAGAGCGTCGTCTCGACAATGTCGTTTTCCGTCTAGGTCTAGCTCGTTCGCGCAACGCTGCTCGTCAGCTTGTTAATCATGGACACATCGTAGTAGATGGTCAGGTAGTTGATATCCCTTCATATACTGTTTCTGAGGGTCAGACTATTGGCATCCGCGAGCGCTCCAAGTCGCTAGCTATTGTATCTGAAGCAGTTCAGGTACTAGCACACAATCAGTACCCATGGCTCGAGTGGGATGGAGCTTCTATGACTGGTCGCTTCCTCCACATTCCAGAGCGTGCTGATATCCCTGAGACCATCAAGGAGCAGCTCATCGTCGAGCTCTACTCCAAGTAATGATGTCCCATTTTCACCTTTAATATTAGAGAAGAGATATGGCTTTAATCGCATTCCAAAAACCAGAAAACGTGCTTATGCTCGAGGGTACTGCTACACATGGCAAGTTCGAGTTTAAGCCACTTGAGCCAGGCTATGGCATGACTATAGGTAATGCTCTTCGACGTATTTTGCTCTCCAGCCCTGAGGGCTTTGCCATCAATAGCATCAAGATTGATGGGGTAGAGCATGAGTTTGCAACCATACCAGGTGTCATAGAGGACGTCACCAACATCATCCTGAACCTCAAGAAGATTCGTCTCAAGCAGGTGACCCCAGGTGAAGTTGGCGAGACTGCTGTTATCAAAGTCAATGGTAAGAGCAGCGATACCTTTACAGGGAAAGAGATTTCAGAGGGACTTAAGAGCTTTGAGGTCCTCAATAAGGATCAGCTTATTTGTCGGTTAGATAAGTCAGCTTCCTTCAGTATCCAATTGACCATTGATCAAGGTCGTGGCTGGATCCCAGCTTCGGATATTGCAGAGAGCTTCGACGACCCATTACAGATTGCTATTGATGCTATCTATACACCTATTCTCAACGTAAAGATTGCTGTAGAGAATACACGTGTGGGTCAGAAGACCGATTACGATAAGCTTTTGATTGAGATTGATACCGATGGCTCCATTCATCCAAAAGAGGCACTGAAGAATGCTGCTCATCTGCTGATTCAGCACCTAGAGCTATTCAGCGATGAGTATTTCTCAGTAGACCTAGAGTCTGAGCAAGAGGAGGAAGACTTTGACGAGAATACCCTAATGACTCGTCAGCTTCTCAAGAATAGGCTAGAGGATGTAGAGCTATCAGTGAGAGCATTCAATTGCCTACGTGCTGCAGGCGTGCTCACCCTTGGTGACCTCGTCAAGTACAGTCGTAGCGAGCTCCTCAAGTTCAGAAACTTCGGTAAGAAGTCTCTCAACGAGGTAGATGAATTGCTCGATAACCTTGGGCTCACCTTTGGAATGGACCTTTCGAAGTACAAACTAGACAACGAGTAAAATTATATAATGAGACATAATAAGAAATTCAATCCGCTCGGTCGTACAGCTTCTCACCGTCAGGCGATGCTCTCCAATATGGCTAACTCCCTTATTGAGCACAAGAGAATCATCACGACCCTAGCCAAAGCTAAGGCACTCAAGGTGTATGCAGAGCCACTCATCACCACCGCGATAAAGAATGGCGAGAGTGTGCACGCACGTCGTATAGTATTCCAAAAGCTGCAGAATCGCAATTCCGTAGTAGAGCTATTTGGCCCTATCAGCGAGAAGGTTGGCGATCGCCCAGGAGGTTACCTTCGTATCCTCAAGATTGGTCGTCGTCAGGGAGATGATGCTATGATGTGTTTGATCGAGTTCGTTGACTTCAATGAAGATCGCGTTAAGCAGGATAAGAAGTCTTCAACTGCAGGTAAGACCCGTCGTACCCGTCGTAGCCGCAAGAAGAGTGCCGATGCTCCAGAGACCCAAGCACAGGAGTCAGAAGAGAGTAAGAGCGAGGCTGCAGAGTAATCAAGCAACAAGCTAAGTGTAACTCACAGGAGAGAGGTAAGTGTCCACCGACACTCACCTCTCTCTTTTTTTGCCTTGTCGGATGGGGTGACTTATCGGACAAGTCGGACGGGTCGGACAAGTCTGACAAGTCGGGAGGTGCAGGCTAGTGGAGACTGTTGCACGAAGGCGATCTGCGGCGTTGCTTTCGGAATTCTGGCTCGGTCACGTACGTAAGTACGCTCTCAGCGCCCTTATCCTCAGCGCCCTTTTGAGTACCTTGGCAGCCTAGCGGCTACCTAGCATCTCAACCTTCGTTCAAAGTCTCAGCACATTTGATTCAAATGTGCGAGAATAGCACTTCGTGCAACACTCTCTACATAGGCTTGTGCGACCACAAGGGTCGATGACGTATACCGTGCCTTTTTCCCGCTGGTCTTCTGGCTTCGCCCTTGACCAGGGGCTAGCTGAATGGCACCCTGTCGGGTGCTTTAGCTGGGGGTACCTTATCCGATTTCTTTGATGAAAAATGGCTATTTGTAGGAGGTTAGGAATCAATGGGTTAGGAGGGCGAAAATTGAGTTGCAACTAAGCATTTGCTTTGTTGCATCTCGCCGATTGCTTAGTTGCAACTCGCCGATCACTTAGTTGCATCTCAACTTTCGGAGACAGTAGGGAGTAGGTGTTAGAAGTATACCTCTTCCGATATTCTGTGGTGATGGGATAAGGTATTATTTATAGGTCTATCTTTGTCGTTTATAGGAAACAAAGCGAAAAAATAAGTACATTTACCGTTCAAAGAGGTATTCTTCCTTACACTCTTTTTGGGATACTACCGTCCCTGTAGGTGAATATACTGAAAAAGAATTAAGGTAAAATGAAACAAGAAATACTTAAGAGAGAATGGGAATACACATTCTATAAAGAGGCTGAAAATTTTTATTTGTCAGTCCTTTGTGGAAGTGTTGCATTGTATGATTTGATAATTCAGCTAGACTCTAATGAGTTACTACAGTATCATGAAGACGGTCAAACTTACTTAAACAAATTAGTTGAAGAAATAAGGAATCATCCGAGTCGCTTTATAGGTAGATCTATACTGTAAAGAGGATGAACTCTGGAGACTAGCCAACAGAGAGAATTTGTTCGAGAACTTGGACAAATGGCTAAATGAAGTGCCTCAAAATATCAAAGATATCATTCGAGGTTGGGATAATGACTACAAGTTACTGCTGAACAAAGACTTGTCATCTAACTCAACTGGTGCAGTGCTTAAATCTCTATTGGCTTCAGCAGAAAATGTAGAGATATGGAAATACTTGAAGGATGATCCTGCTTATGCTTTTGAACTGGCTAAAGACAATAAAGTTTTACAAAGATGGAATCGAGTATGAATAAAGCTTTGAAGTTAAACCTCCATTACTTTGCTCTTCTAGTTGCGATAATTTACGTAACATGCTTGAATACATTGATTTATGACGACTATTGGACGCATAAAGTTGAAAGGGCTTTTGGGAAATTAGATTATTTAAAACCTTATATTAGTAAGGGGCTTAATATAGATTTCTCGGATTACTTGGATAATAGACCAGGTTGTAGAAGAATTCTCATGCTTGATTTTGGTGAGAATTGGTTATATTATTGTTTCGTTTTTATTGCTTTCATAGGATATATTATAGTGCCTATAATTTTAAGGCTCAACAAGTGCAAATTCAAGAAATCATATTTTGTTTTTGATGCTTTCTTTTGGTTGCTATATTTTTACGTTTTTATTTATAATAGCATTGTCAATTATCCTTTATACGGTGTTATACCATTAATAGTCCTGTCTCCAACGTGTTTGACTTTAATGGTTTGGCTTAGAATAAGACAGTATAAAATTTTGCTTAACCAACTTGTATAGTGGAAATTGTTCTCTTTTCTTTTCGCTATTTGTTTTTACTAATCGAAATAAGAATGAATGATTACATTAAACTGAAGGAACTATTACGATCCATTCAACCCCTTTATAATGTTTGATAATAGGGGAAATCTATACTTTATAGGCCTATCTTTGTTGTTTTTCGGGAAACGAAGCGAAAAAATAAGTAGATTTAACGTAATTAAATAGATACACAAATGGAACGAATAATCAAGCAGGAGTATATGGATACCTTGGTGGACATTTATTAAGAATGGAAAGTAAATCAGGTGCATATATATATTATACAGAAAATAAAAACCTTTTTGAGAAGTATAAGTTTAAAACAATAAGAAGTCCTTTTGGGGAAGATTTTTTTTATGAATTAGAAGCACCAAGAAATAAAGGTATCCGGGCTTTTGAGATTCGCTCTTTTGCAAAATATCAAGGATTTGACTTATTCATAGACAATTCTGGTGATAAGATGCTTATTGTTGCACCTTTGGATGAAGATGCTTTTTTTAAAGTTTATCCAAGGAAAATTTGGCATGAGGGTTGGTATGATTCGAGAGATTCAAGATTTGAAATAAGTCAAGAAGAAGTAACTGATATTTGGGAGGAACGTACTCCCATTGAAGGTTTTATATTTGATACAGAGCCAATTGTTTATCTTAAAAAAGATGGTGTATGGTTAGTCGATCTTTAAAAAATAAGTTTATGGAATTAATTGAAATAATATGAATAATATCCACATATGGTGGCTTACCAAGGTATTAATATTAATGCTCATCCTAAATCTTTTCAGGATAAGGCAGGGCGGTACTCTTACTATTCATGTCTCATTAATCTCGACTATATTGACAATGGCGGCAACGATATTCGGTCTTCAACCCTGGTATGTAGGAACACTATATGGCAATAACAATCTTTATATGCAGTATATATCTACTTTAAAGAAAGCTGATGGAACTCCAGTGGATGAAATTAAGAATTTATTCACGAAGAGCGTGATCCGTACAAAGATTCAAGAAATATTTGGGGATAATATCTTAACTTCAGAGACTTCCTTGAAAGGCCGACTAATGATGTGGTTTTCAATAAAAACTTTATTGTAATAGAATGATATGTATAAAAGAACGGAAATAGTAAAAGGAATCAGCTCATTTGAAATAAATGACCGTCGTCCTAATTTAAGCAGACAAGATTAGGTCATCGAAAGATTTTCACGTCGCTATTTCCAGAGCTTTTGTGGGGCGTGACTTAAAAGATTATGAGTTAATAACAGAACTTCCTCTTGAAACGGCTAATGGGTATATGAAAGCAGATATCGCATTGATTAAGCAGGATAAAATCACTGGGAGTGTGAATGATGTTATTATTATAGAGAATAAATTGAATACAACAACATCTTACACCAAAAGACAAAAGGAAGGATTTGGAGCGATAATAAATAACAAAACACATACTATGAAAGTAAAATATAGTCGTCCAAACTTTAATGTAGATAACTCTCCAACACTAATTATTAAGAGTGATAATATTTTCCGAGTTGATGATCATGGCACGGATAATATTTCTAATGTCAACATAAATAGAATAAAAAAATCACAAAAATGATGTTAAATAGCGAAAAGAAAAAATATGTTTTTGACCAATTAGATCAGTTGCTCAAGCCACAAGGGTATCGTGCGACTAAGACGGGTGGGGCCCCCTACTATATGTTGGATAAAGATAATGCGAAATATAAGTTTTATCTTAACTTTGGTGATATGGGAGATTTATATTTCTCAAAATACTATATTGAATTAAAAGAAGTGACGAAAATACTAAAGCAAGTATTTAATTCAGACAATCCCTTGGTCGATTTTAGACAAGTGAATATTCATCCAACCATAAATGACAATAGCAAAAATCCATTTATCTACAAAATAATTAACAATCACCGTGAACTAAAGATGTTTACCGATTGGGTAATAGACTATTTAGAAAACGATGGTAAGCAATTTATTGAGACATATTCCTATCTGCCAAATGTGCTAAAAAGAATGGATGAACTT
>NZ_AQVC01000043.1 GCF_000372405.1 Porphyromonas somerae DSM 23386
CACACAGGTCGTTCGGGGCTAACGCCCCTCCGACCTGTGCCTATTTAAGAGGGACCTCTGCCGAGGTCCTTACGCCATTATCCTCAACAGATTGTATATCATCATTCGTACAATAGTCTTTTCTAATGCGTAATCCCTGCCAACCTAGTTCTAATATACATATATACATATAGGGTACTTATCGAACAACCTAAGGCATTACTGATTCGTAACCTTACTTATAGCCTCAAATACATCGGCACCTACGCTCATCATCTATGGGTTGAATTTAGTTGGGAGCAAACAATTTAGTTTGATACCAGCAAAGCAAAAAGCGAGTTGCAACTAAGCAATCGGTTTGTTGCATCTCATTTTTTTGCTTTGATATGTAGTTGGATATCACTTGTTTGAATATGATGAAAAAGAGTGCTACTTTGGGAGGGTAGGGTTTCTGCCACAATGTGTACACCCATTCAGGAATAGAATTGACTGAGTGTCTACCTATTCAGGAATGCGATAATATAGCGTCCACATATTCCGCTTGCCTGCGGAATGTATTCCGTAGCCGTGCGGAACGTATTCCGTAGCTATGTGGAATCCATTCCGCACGCATACGGAATATAAGGTTGGCGTGTCTACTGTTTCAGGAGAGGACAGAGGACAACCCCTAAGTTCTAAAGCGAAGTGTAATTTTAGTGGAGAGTAACTGCTAACTATTTGGTATCTTTGCGAGTTGAAGGTTTGGTCGTTTGATCTTATATTTGAATTAATATGATGACAGTTAATGAAATAAGGGGGAAGTATTTGGCGTTCTTTGAGAGTAAGGGTCATAAGGTGGTGCCTTCGGCACCTATGGTGATCAAGGATGATCCTACACTTATGTTTACTAATGCTGGTATGAATCAGTTTAAGGATATCATACTGGGGAATGTGCCGATCAAATATAGCCGAATGACCGATAGTCAGAAGTGCTTGAGGGTGAGTGGCAAGCACAACGACTTGGAGGAGGTGGGGCATGATACCTACCACCACACGATGTTTGAGATGCTAGGTAATTGGAGCTTTGGTGATTACTTCAAGAAGGAGGCGATTGCTTGGGCGTGGGAGCTACTTACGGAGGTATATGGTATCGATAAAGACCGCCTGTATGTGACGATCTTTGAGGGTGCCGAGAGTGAGGGGCTAGTGCGTGATAATGAGGCACACGACTTCTGGGCTGAGCATATTTCAGAGGAGCGCATCATTGATGGCAATAAGCACGATAATTTTTGGGAGATGGGTGAGACAGGACCATGTGGTCCTTGCTCCGAAATTCATATTGACTTGCGTAGCGATGAGGAGCGTGCCAAGGTGGATGGTAAGAGCTTGGTGAATCGTGACCACCCACAGGTGGTGGAGATTTGGAACCTTGTCTTTATGCAGTACAATCGCAAGGCCGATGGCTCGCTGGTAGGTCTGCCTAATAAGGTGATTGATACTGGTATGGGCTTGGAGCGCCTCTGTATGGCTTTGCAGGGCAAAATGAGTAATTATGATACCGATGTCTTTACCCCACTGATTGATAAGATTGCAGAGCTGTCGCAGAGTAAATATGGTGAGGATGAGCAGAGGGATATCGCTATGAGGGTGATTGCCGACCACGTCCGCACGATTGCTTTTAGTATTACTGATGGGCAATTGCCAAGTAATGCCAAGGCAGGCTATGTGATTAGGCGTATCCTTCGTAGAGCGGTGAGGTATGCCTATACATTCCTCAACCAGCACGAGCCCTTTATGTACCGCCTGATACCGACCCTTATCGGATCGATGGGCGACCATTATACTGAGCTAAAGCAGCAGGAGGAGATCATTACGAAGGTGATCAAGCAGGAGGAGGCCTCTTTCCTCCGCACCCTAGAGACGGGTATGTCTCTATTGGAGCAGCATATCCGTGAGATGGGTGATAGCCGAATGTTAGATGGCAAGGTAGTCTTCGAGCTATATGATACCTATGGATTCCCTACCGACCTCACCGACCTTATCCTACGGGAAAGAGGGTTGAGTGCAGACCTTGAGGGCTTTGAGGTGGAGATGAAAAAGCAGAAGGAGCGCGCTAGGAATGCCGCGCACATTACTGCGGGTGACTGGGTAGAGGTGCACGCCGGCGAACAGGAGTTTGTGGGCTATGATTTCCTTGATGTGGAGACTGAGCTACTGAGGTATCGTGAGATTGAGCAAAATAAGGTAAAGACGATTCAGGCAGTGATTAGTCGCAATCCATTCTATGCCGAGGGAGGTGGACAGATTGGCGATAGAGGGGTATTGGTCGGTACTGAAGATGGAGAGGAGATAAAGGTGGTGGATACTATCAAGGAAAATAACCTCCCTATCTCGGTGCTGGAGAAGATTCCTAGTAACCCTAGCCAAACTTTTGAGGCGAAGGTGGATCAGAAACTGAGGCGACAGACTGAAGCGAATCACAGTGCTACCCACTTATTGCACCATGCCCTAAGGGAGGTGCTGGGTGTGCATGTGGAGCAGAAGGGATCGTATGTGAGTGATCGGCTACTTCGATTTGACTTCTCACACTTCGCAAAGATGAGCCTTGAGGAGCTTCGCCTAGTGGAGCTGAAGGTAAATGAAGCGATTCGGCAGAATAGCACAAGGGAGGAGCACCGCTCTATGCCTATTGAAGAGGCAAAGAAAATGGGGGCGATGGCCTTCTTTGGTGAAAAGTATGGCGAGGAGGTTCGTGTGATAAAATATGGCGACTCCATTGAGTTCTGTGGCGGTACCCATGTGCCTAGCACGGGAGTGATTGGTTCCTTTAGAATTGTCTCGGAAAGCTCTATTGCTGCTGGCATCCGTCGTATTGAAGCGGTGACGGGTGTAGGGGCAGATGAGTATTACTTTGAGCAGCAAGATAAAATCTTGAAGGTGCAGGAGATGCTTCAGAATGCCCCCAACCTGGTAAAGGCGGTGAAGAAGCTGATTGAGGAGGATGAAAAGCTACGCAAGGAGCTGAAGCAAGCTCATGAGCAGCAGAAGCATCAATTGGTGGATAAGCTCTTTACTTCGGCAAAGTCTTTGGCGGGTGTGGAGGTGATCACCGCTCAGCTTGATGCTCCGGCTAGTTTGGTGAAGGATGTGGCCTTCGCTCTGAAGCCTCGTCTGAAGGACAAGAAGTTTGTTGTTGCCTTGGGTTCGGTAGATAATGACAAGCCATCGCTGACCTTGATGCTATCTGATGAATTGGTGGAGAAGGGCCTCAATGCTGGTCAATTGGTGCGTGAGGCTGGAAAGCTGATTCAAGGTGGTGGCGGTGGACAGCCCAACTTTGCTACCGCTGGAGGTAGGGATAAGAGTGGCGTGAAGGGTGCTCTGGATAAAATCATTGAAAGTTTAGATCTGTAATTCATTGGGGAAGACCGAAGCATTAGTACTTGATATTGGGAGCATTGCTGAAAGGGTGCACGACTTGGCAAGTAGGCACAAGGTGGCTCTACTGGCCGATGACAATACTATTGAGCAGTGCTATCCATTGATTGATGATGAGCAGGTAGATGTTCTTCTAGTACCTATTGGAGAGGAGGCAAAGTCTCTGGAGGTGGTTCAGTTTTTATGGAACTCTCTAGCCGACCTTGGCTATACTCGTTACGACTATCTGATCACGTTGGGGGGTGGTGCGGTAAGTGATGTGGGTGGATTTGTGGCGAGTACCTACATGAGGGGCATTCAGCTGATACATATCCCTACCACATTGCTAGGGATGATTGATGCCAGTATTGGCGGCAAGACAGCTATTGATTACAGAGGGGTTAAAAACCTTGTGGGATCATTTTATGAGCCTAATGAGGTGTGGGTGTCGCTCGCCTTTTTAGAGACGCTTCCAAAACAGGAACTGCTAAGTGGTCAGGGGGAGCTGATAAAGTATGGTCTCTTAGATGGTGATGAACTCTATCAAGAGACCTTGGACCTTGAGGTCATCGCACCGGACTTGATTGCGAAGGTGATCCAATATAAACTGGATGTGGTGGCTGCTGATCTGCGAGATGAAGGTGGAAGAGTGGTGCTCAACCTTGGGCATTCTACGGCTCATAGCCTTGAGGCTCTGAAGATATCTCGTGGTGAGGTATTGCCACATGGTATTGCAGTGATGGCGGGGCTAATTGTGGCACTTTATATTTCATATAAATGGTACGGACTGAAGGAGCAGGTGCTCTCTCAGTTGGTGCGGGTGGCGAAAGATAGATTTCCTAGAGTTGCTTTTTCTTGTGATGATTATGAGGAAATGTGGCAGTTCGCTTTGAAGGATAAGAAAAATTCTGGGGGTGCCGAGCTCACTATGGTATTGCTAAGTGAGGTGGGTTGCCCAATGACAGAGCAGGTAACTCGTAAGCAATGGGAGGAGGCTTTGGACTTTTATCGGGACTTTATGTTTTGATTGGCATACTATTTGCTACTACTAAGTAAGTGATTGGGAGGTTTTTTACTTTTAGGAATAAAGGATGAATATTGATTATTATATGAATGACTTTGACGAGGACAACGGAGTGATACCAAATGTATTGCCGATGATCATACCTGATGATGACGCTATGCCAGACTATAGTCTTAATAGCAAAAGGCTGAATAAATCGCTTCCGGTGCTCCCATTGAGGGATATGCTACTTTTCCCCGCAGTGACCATACCTGTGATGGTGGCGCGAGAGAAGAGTAGACTGATAGTAGATAGCTTAGAAAATAAGAGGGATCGCCATATCATTGTGGTGGCTCAGAAAGACCCTGAGGTGGAGGATCCTGAGATGAAGGATCTATTTCCATATGGTACCATAGCTGAGGTGATCAGGGTACTGGAGGTAAATGATGATCTGGTAACGGTGATCCTACAAGGGAAACAGAGGGTGGAGCTTACAGAGTTGACTAAGAGCGACCCTTTCTGGATGGGTAAGTATCGACTCCTTGAGGATGTACACCCAGCTGAGGAGGATATGGAGTTTGAAGCTTTGACCGACCTGATTAAGGAGACGATGGTAAAGCAGCTGATCCTTCAGGGTGAAGCTCCTAAGCCATTTGTGGCCTCTTTGATGAAGTTGACTCATAAGGAGAGTATCGTCAACTTCGCTTGTGTTTACTTCCCTGAGTCTATGACGGATAAGGTGACGTTGCTGATGCTGGACAATATCAAGACCAGAGCTTTTCAGGTGCAGCGGATGCTCAATAAATCTTTGGCTCAGGAGGAGCTGAAGCATGAGATTCACCAGAGGACCAAGGTGGATATTGATAAGCAGCAAAAGGATTACTATCTGCAGCAGCAGATCAAGGTGATCAAGGAGGAGCTGCAAGGGGGTGAAGACCTTGAGGTGGAGGAGCTTTTGAAAAAAGCTAAGGCTAAGAAGTGGTCTAAGGAGGTCGGTGATATTTTTGAGAAGGAGGTGTCTAAGCTCCAAAGAATGTCGGCACAGAGCCCTGACTACAGTGTCCAGATTCAGTACCTTGAGACCATATTGGATTTGCCTTGGGGTGAGTGTACGGAGGATAACTTCAACCTTAAGAACGCTGAGGCGACTTTGAATAAAGATCATTTTGGCCTAGATAAGGTAAAGGAGCGTATTCTGGAGCACTTAGCTGTCCTTAAGCTCAAGGGGGATATGAGGTCGCCAATTATCTGTCTCTATGGCCCTCCTGGAGTGGGAAAGACTTCTCTAGGAAAGAGTGTTGCTGATGCCCTTAATAGGAAGTATGTGAGGATTTCGCTCGGCGGTCTGCACGATGAGGCGGAGATCCGAGGCCATAGGCGTACCTATATCGGTGCGATGCCTGGGCGTATTATTAAGGGGTTCTTGAAGGCTGGTTCGTCTAATCCTGTCTTTGTGCTTGATGAGGTGGATAAGCTAGCGATGGACTACAAGGGGGACCCCTCTTCTGCCCTTTTGGAGGTGCTTGACCCTGAGCAAAATAATACGTTCCACGATAATTATCTTGATATAGACTACGACCTAAGTAAGGCGCTATTTATAGCCACTGCCAATAATGTGGGGGATATCCCAGCACCGCTCCGTGACCGTATGGAGATGATCGAGGTAAGTGGTTATATCCTAGAGGAAAAGGTGGAGATTGCTATGAGGCATCTGGTGCCTAAGGAGATCGCTAATCATGGACTTAAGAAGAGTCAGGTGAAGATCTCTCGCAAGACGATTGCAGCATTGATCGATGGGTATACGCGTGAAAGTGGTGTGCGCCAATTAGAAAAGACGATTGCTTCATTGCTGCGTAAGGTGGCAAGAAAGGTGGCTGATGAAGATGCTGTAGCTGAAGGGGGTAGTCCGATTACTATTGCCCCAAAAGATCTCAAAGAGTATCTAGGATCACCCAGGTTTTTGTCGGAGCAGTATGAGGGCAATGACAATGCTGGTGTGGTGACGGGACTCGCATGGACTAGCGTGGGAGGGGAAACTCTCTTAGTAGAGAGTGCTATAAGTCCAGCTAGGACGGCGGGTAAACTTACCATCACTGGTAACCTTGGCGATGTGATGAAGGAATCGGCCATTTTGGCTATGGAGTATATTAAGAGCCATAGCAGTCTGTACGATATTCCTGCGGATCTATTTGAGTGCTGGAATGTGCATATCCACGTTCCTGAAGGGGCTATTCCTAAGGATGGACCTAGTGCAGGTATCACTTTGGTTACTTCCCTTATCTCTACATTCACTCAGCGTAAGGTGAATCCTCAGATAGCGATGACGGGAGAGATTACTCTTCGGGGTAAGGTGCTCCCTGTAGGAGGCATCAAGGAGAAAATCCTTGCCGCCAAGCGGTATGGAATCAAGACCATTATCTTGTGTGAAGAGAATAGGAAGGATATAGAGGAGATCAAGGATATCTATATCAAGGGACTTAACTTCGTGTATGTTAAGGATATTAAGGAGGTGATCCAAGTGGCACTAAGCGACGAAAAGGTCTCTAATCCTATTGATCTTATGGGACATCTTCAAGAGTATAGAGAGAGTTTAAATCAGAGTAAAAGTAAGTAAATATGGCATTACAGTGTGGAATCGTAGGGCTCCCAAATGTAGGGAAATCAACCCTATTTAATTGCCTTTCGAATGCAAAGGCTCAGTCGGCCAACTTCCCGTTTTGTACGATTGAGCCCAATGTGGGTGTGATTACCGTACCAGATAATCGACTAAATAAATTGGCTGAATTGGTTCACCCCAATCGTATAGTCCCAACGACTGTGGAGATCGTAGATATTGCAGGACTAGTAAAGGGAGCGAGTAAGGGCGAAGGACTAGGTAATAAGTTTTTGGCCAATATCCGTGAGACTGATGCCATTATCCATGTATTGAGGTGCTTTGACGATGATAATATTACTCACGTCGATGGCAAGGTGGATCCAGTACGTGATAAGGAGGTGATCGATGTAGAGCTTCAGCTGAAAGATCTGGAGACGGTGGAAAGCCGCATTCAGAGGGTGGAGAAGCAGGCCAAAACTGGTGGCGATGCTCAAGCTAAGGTACTCTTTAATGTCCTCTCGCAAGTTCGTGAGGTGTTACTACAAGGAAAGTCTGCACGATCGCTTAGCTTTGATTTGCCTGAAGAGCAGAAAGCGATGAAAGAGCTCTACCTATTGACGGCTAAGCCAATCCTCTATGTCTGTAATGTGGACGAAGCCTCTGCTGTGGACGGCAACAAGTATGTTGATGCTGTACGCGAGGCAATTAAGGAGGAGGACGCTGAGCTATTGGTAATTGCCGCTCAGACGGAGAGCGAAATTGCTGAATTGGAAACGTATGAAGAGCGCCAGGAGTTCCTTGAAGCAGTAGGACTAGAGGAGAGTGGGGTATCTAGGCTGATTAGAAGTGCCTATGCTTTGCTTAATCTGGAGACCTACTTTACTGCCGGTGTACAGGAGGTGCGAGCATGGACTTATACTAAGGGGTGGAAGGCTCCACAAGCAGCGGGAGTGATTCATACTGACTTTGAGAAGGGATTCATTCGCGCTGAGGTGATTAAGTATGAAGACTTTATCCACTACGGGAGTGAGCAAGCGGTTAAAGAGGCTGGTAAGCTCTCAGTCGAAGGTAAGGACTACGTAGTGCAGGATGGAGATGTGATGCACTTTAGGTTTAACGTCTAAATACAAGTATTTCGGACAAAAAAAGAGTGAGGTACACTACACAGTGTACCTCACTCTTTTTACTAATTATGGAATGTGAATTACTTATCAGAATAGTTGGTTCTGTAGTAATGCATATTATTGGCTCTTCTCTCAGCAGCTCTTTTCTCTGCCTCTTCTCTGACTAGCTCCTTGCGATGCTGTGAAGGGGTTTTATTGAACTGCCTACGACAGAATACGGTAAAGTGGCTTGGACTAGAGAATCTGAACTCCTCCATAATGTCTTTGAAAGGTACGGTGGGATCCGCCAAGCGTTCTTCAATCATCTCTGCCTTGCGGTCTAGCATCCATGTGTATGGGGGCACGTTGAAGGTCTCCTTAAATAGCTTATTGAACTTGCGGATATCAATTCTACGCATATCGGCTAGGTCTTGGACCGACTTAGCTCTATAGTGATTCATGATAACGAACTCTTTGAAGTCTACCTCTTTCCTAAGTAGTGGTGCCAAGAGCTCTCCAAGTACTTCAGGTTTGTAGTATCCTGCAAGTACAAAGAATACCTCCTTTAGTTTTTGCTCCATAATCTCTACGCATTGAAGCCCATCTTGGTAGAATCGATGAATGGTCATCAAGCTCAGCTTTAGTGGCTCATAGATTTCAATGGTGCGGTGAACCATGGTAATAGGAGCGTATTTTCTCAAGTTGTTGAAAGTGTAGCCACTGCAGAGATGAGAGAGCCTATCAAACATAAATATCTGTAAGGTGCCTTCACATCCTAATGTGATCGAGAGTGTGTTGTTACTCTCAACAAGCATCCCAAAAGGGGCATTGCGGGTCTCGTTGATATCAGTGGAGGTGGGGTCGAGATCGTTGGTGATACTGTAGCGAGTATCACTGCTATCCACAAAAATAAGGAGTGTCTTATCGCCACTCTTTATCTCTTCTTTTTGCTCAGGCTTCATTGCTACCTCTTTATAAGCACTGGTTTTGTTGTTGCCAGCATAGCAGTCGCAGCCTAAGTGACGTTCTATATTAACTGGTTTCATATGTAATATAAATAATTCCTCTCCGTCTCCGCGTATGCATAAGGAACAGAAAGGAGGTGATTTTGATAAATGAGTTACAAAATTACTGATATTAATCGAAATATACAAGGGTATCAATTAAAAGATTCAGTGCCTCTAATATTTCGACAATAAGGTTGCTAGTATTTAGTGGTAGGCAAAGACCTTATGTTCTAAAAAGAATAGAGTAGGTAGGTTTTTATCGCTATTATCTGCTCTGAGGATTTGCCAAAGTAATCGCTCCGTGAATTGCCATAGATCTCTCCAAGTCCATAAACGTATGAGCCCCTTATACCTGCAACGAAATGTGAAAAATGATACTCTGTGCCTACACCGCCACCGATACCCCATGCAAACTTGTTTTCAACGGGCATCTCATGCTGGCGGGTGACGACACCAGGTATCTTTTGGTCGCCAAAATTGCTCTTAGAGCTTTCGGAAATGAGATAGCCAAAGTGAGCCCCCATATCAATGGTTAGCTTTAGAGCCTTCTTGCCAAAGGTTAATTGGGTCATTATAGGCATATTGACGAAGGTGAGCGTGCGATCATAGAATAGCCCTAACTGGTTGTATGGCTCCTCTAGGTCTTTCGGCTTCTCCATCCACCCTCTCTGAGAATAATCAAATTCGATCCAAATTCCTCCAACGACATTGGAGAGGTTGTACACGTAGCCAATATCGTATCGCATCACCAGCCCTGCATCAAAGCCAATCTTGGGGCCCTGTTGTACCCTAGGTGTGAAGATGAGGTTGCTCAGGTTAACACCAGCGGTAGGTCCTACCATAAACTTGCGCTGAAAAGGTTCTGGCTCACCTTGCGCAGCACCATCAATGGCTACTAGCAGTAGTGCTGTAAGTGTAGTGAAAAATAAACGCTTCATCAAAATCTCCTAGCCTCCCCTCTTTCTTGATATTGCACGAAAAATACTCCTAGGTTACTTTTGAATTCCCCATTCCCTGGTCGGCTAACGAAATCAAATTTGCTCTGCACCCCATTCCAAGACATCTCCGACCTGTTATTTTTTGAGGATAAGCGTCCAAGGAAAAAGCTCGCTGTATCATAGCCGAGCAAGCTGTAGCGTGGGTAAGTGGAGCCTAGACCATGGTTGAACCATTTTGAAAATTGACTTTCAAAGCTTTTGTAAGTAGTACTCTCGGGATCCACAAAAAAGGTAGTATAGAAAATAGCTTTATTCACTTTCAGATCATTGCCAAGAGAGTGCGAGTAGGTTTGCCATTCAGGATATCCGAAGGGTATGATATTGGTGACTGATAGGCTGTCTCTAGCAACATTAAGCGTCTCAAGTATACTCTTGGCGACTGACAACGACCCTACATCTGGCACCACAACTACTTGGGAACTTTGGGATGAAAGGTTGTTGACTGTATTTAGATTGCTGAATAGGGCTAGATCAATCTCACTGTACGACACTTTGTATTTGTCTAATTCACCCTGTAATATCGAAATGAAGTCGTCCTTATTACTTTGATCATAGTTGCTCCTCACAAATTGAATGTGGAAGTTGCGGAATTCTTGAATAAACTTCTGTGCTACCGTTTTGTAGAGTGCTTTATGCGGGGTGTTGACTTGATAAGTCTTAGAGTTCCTACGTGCAACTTGAGGATAATCTCTTGATGTAAATGGGATGACGTAAGAGGCTCCCTTCACCTTTGCAATCTGTGATAGCTTATCAATAGAGGTGTCTGAGACGCCTCCTAAAATCATATCAATCTTCGGAAGTCCGTTGAGGGCGGCTATTGAGCTTTCAAGCTTTTGGTCGCTACAATCAACTGCATGGAGGTGAATGCTCATTCCGCTCTTCTTCGCTTCAAGTAGAGCCATTAAGAATCCCTCATAGTACATACTAAATCGGCGTCCTTTGTCTTCGCTAAAGGGTAGGGCAAGTGCTACAGTAAAACCACTAGCTACGGGAAATGCGGGGCGACTTCCCAGTGCCTCATTATTGGCAAGGGTGTTGTCTGGAATCAGTATTGTAGCATCTGCTTTCAATCCATTCTTGATCTGAGGATTGTAGTGATAGAGCTGCTCTTCGCTCCACCCAGTCACTTGGAGCAAACTATATATTGTGGCTCCAGCCGGTACTTTATATGCAATTAAGCCTGTAATACTTCCATTGGTAGGCACTGGCGAAGGCTTTGACCCTTCAGAACGGTAGACACCACTCTCGGATGTAGATTGAGGTATGACAATGATGATGCCTTGAGAAAGTTTATCGGCATTATTTATGGAAGAGTTGGCAGATAAAATTGAATTGACCGATACTCCATATTTTCGAGCAATAGAGTATAGGGTCTCCCCCATTTCCACCTTGTGGTAAATTGGAGTGTTTTTATTTGGGGTGTTGTCACTTGTTTGGTCCATCGGGATGATTAGCTTTTCTCCCACTCTAATGCTTTGAGCAGCATGAGGGTTTAATCGGCAGATATCCTCAATGGTTACTCCATAATTCAGACTAATCCTATATAATGTCTCCCCTTTTGCTACAATATGCTCTTTATGTCCTTGCTGTGCATTTGCACTCAAGGTGACTATGAATAGTATATAGAAAGCCAAGGATCTATATACAGCCTTTCTTATTTGCATTGTCATATCTATTACGTTACGTATACACTAGTAATTAATTATGCAAATATAGCAATTTAGCACTAAGTATCAAGCTGTTTATCCTTCCTTTCTGGTATTTCTGGTGTTTTACCGTGCACTGAGTGTCTATGGGTAAGGACTTACTAGGCGATCCGATTTGTTGTGGCAACCAAGTCAGAGGAGAGCCTGCCCCAAGCCCTCCATAAACCTCTATGCTAGTAGGGCAAAAGTCGAGATGCAACTAAGCAATTGGCGAGTTGCAACTAAGCATTTGCTGGGATGCAACTCGCCAATTGCTTAGTTGCATCTCGATAGACGCTTTTGTATGGTGTTGAATGCCAGATGATTGCGAAGATGGTGTCTGTGAACCAACATTGTCTGGTTTTCCGTCTAATTTCATGGTTTGAAAATTATGGATTGCAGAGTGCCTCGTAAGGGTAAAATGGATTCGTAGCTAGTCGAGCCCTGATGTTTGGCTTCCTCAATGTGCAATCCCAGATCTCTTGACTTATAATGTAGGCTTAGTTGTAATTTTTTTGTACCTTTGGCTAAAGAATTGTGGCGATGATGAATTGGTTTTTGACCGATTTATACTTGTTACATAGGTTGATAAGAGTCGAAAAAGTTTTTAGATACTGATGCAAGAGGATAATAAACAGGGGGGAAAGGTAATTGAGGTAAATCTAGAGGAGCAGATGAAGTCGGCGTATATCGACTATGCAATGTCTGTGATAGTGAGCCGTGCATTGCCTGATGTGCGTGATGGCTTTAAGCCTGTACATAGGCGCATCCTCTATGGGATGAATGAGTTGGGAAATACCCCTGATAAGCCCTATAAGAAGTGTGCTCGTACTGTGGGTGATGTGATGGGTAAGTACCACCCCCACGGCGATAGCTCCATATATCTCGCTCTGGTGCGCTTGGCACAGGAGTGGAGTATGCGCTACACGCTAGTAGACCCTCATGGTAACTTTGGCTCAGTAGACGGTGATGGCCCTGCTGCGATGCGATATACGGAGAGTAGATTGGCTCCATTGGCTATGGAGATGCTCTCTGATATCAATAAGGAGACGGTAGATATGGTGCCCAATTACGATGACTCTACTGTGGAACCATCTGTACTCCCTAGCCGTATTCCAAATCTTTTGGTGAATGGTGCATCGGGTATCGCTGTGGGTATGGCCACTAATATGGCTCCTCATAACCTGAAAGAAGTGCTTGAGGGGGCATTGGCCTATATTGATAAGCGTGGCGATATCTCTGTGGCAGAACTTATGGAGTACGTAAAGGCTCCAGACTTTCCTACCGGTGGTACGATTTATGGATACCAAGGAGTGAAGGAGGCTTTTGAGACCGGACGGGGTCGAATCGTTATTCGTGGTAGAGCGGAGATAGAGGTAGATGGTCAGCACGAGCAGATCGTAATTACAGAGATCCCCTACAATGTGATAAAGAAGGACTTGGTGAAGAGTATCGCCGACCTTGCCACCACAAAAAAGATTGATGGAATCAGCAATGTGCAGGATGAGTCGAGTGGTAAGACAGGTATGCGCATTGTCATTGATATCAAGCGAGATGCCAATGCGGGTGTAGTACTCAACAAGCTCTACAAGATGACCACATTGCAGAGCTCGTTCAGCGTCAATAATATTGCACTTGTCAATGGCAGTCCTCAATTGTTGAACCTTAAGGACTTAATTGGGGAGTTTGTGAAGCACCGCTTTGAGGTGGTAACTAGGCGTACTACCTACGATCTGAGAAAGGCAGAGGAGCGGCTCCATATCCTCGAAGGACGAATCATAGCTGCTGATAATATAGATGAGGTAATAGCGATCATTAAGAGCTCGGAAAAGCAGTCTGATGCTATTGAGCGGCTGATGGCTCGCTTTAACCTTTCACAAATTCAGGCACGCTCTATTGTAGAGATGCGTCTTGGTCAGTTGACAGGTATGGAGCTAGAAAAGCTACATGCTGAATACGATGAGGTGTCGGAGCGAGTGACCTATTTCAAGAGCCTGCTTGCTGATGAAAATCTTCTTTATGGCGTCATCAGTGATGAGCTTCGCGAAATCATTGAAAAGTATGGAGATGATAGACGAAGTGATATCGTTTATGCTACTGCCGATATGAATCCAGAAGATTTCTATGCCGATGAGGATATGGTGATAACCATCTCTCATATGGGATATATCAAGCGTACACCACTTGCCGACTTTCACGCTCAGAGTAGGGGTGGAGTAGGGGCTAAGGGTAGCGATACTCGCGATGAGGACTTCGTGGAGTATATCTACAGTGCCTCTATGCATGCTACTTTGCTATTCTTTACAGAGCAGGGTCGGTGCTATTGGCTTCGCGTATTTGAGATTCCTGAAGGAGCTCGCAACTCTAAGGGAAGAGCAATTCAAAACCTTCTCAATTTGGATGCCGATAATAGAGTTAATGCAGTCCTAAGAGTAAAAGACTTAACTACTGACGAGGAATTTGTAAATACCCATTATCTTACCTTCTTCACGAAGAGTGGATTGGTACGTAAGTCAAGACTTAAGGATTTCTCAAGGCCACGCCAGTCTGGTATTATAGCGATAAAGCTACGTGACGATGATAAGGTAGTGAGTGTGATGCTATCCAATGGTAAGTGCGACTTTGTATTGGGAAGTCGAAAGGGTAGAGCTGTACGCTTCTCTGAGAGTGTGCTTAGGCCTCTAGGACGTTCTTCTATGGGGGTACGGGGAATGCGTTTGGAAGAGGACGGTGATGAGCTGGTCGGAGCTGTATGCATTAAGAAGCCAGAGGAGGAGACAATCTTGGTGATCTCTGAAAATGGATATGGTAAGCGCTCTAGCCTTGAGGATTATCCTCTGAGAAATAGAGGAGGTAAGGGAGTTATTACTCTTAAGATAACTGAGAAGACTGGTGAACTGGTCTCAATCCATAGCGTTACGGATGCACACGACATTATGATTATTAATAAGAGTGGTGTGGCCATCCGAACGAGTATGAAAGATATCTCCGTGATTGGTAGAAATACTCAAGGTGTGAAGCTGATCAACCTCTCAAAGCGTGGCGATGAGATAGCTAGTACCTGTAGAGTGCTCTCGGAAGAGGAGCAGCAGCCTGAAGTGGAGGAGCGTGACGAAGGTGTTTACGAAGCTGATGGTGCGGATATAGATGATAGCGAGTTCTCAGACGATCATGCAGATCACGATTCTGACCAGGAGTAATTGATTAAACCTTACCGACCGTGTAGGGTCATACTATTGAGAAGTAAAAGAGAATAAATATTATTACTAATAAAAAGATTAGAAGATATGAAGAAGAGATTTTTCTTAGGTACACTGTCTGTTTTGCTAGGTGCTTTTTTAGTAGTGCCAGCTTTTGCACAAGAGAAAGTGGTAAAAGAGGTAGAGCGTACCGTGAAGCGTGATAAGGCTGATATCAATGCAGCTCGACAATTAATCAAGACCACTTTGGAAAACCCAGAGACCGCTAATTCGGCTCACGCATGGTATGTGGCTGGATTTGTAGAGGAGAAGGCTGTAGAGAAAGGCTTTATTAAGCTACAACTAGGTGAGGCTGTGGATGAGGCAGGGTTCTACAAGCCTGTTTATGACATGGTTAATTATTATGAGAAGGCGTATGAGCTGGATCATCAGCCCAATGATAAGGGCCGTGTGAGACCTAAGTTTGAGAAGAAGATTCGTGAGGCTGTGAGCACCTATTATACGCAGTTGATTAATGCAGGTAATGAAGGGCTACAAAGTGGCGACTTTAAGAAGGCCAATATGTATTTCTCAAAATTCGGTGAGATGAAGAATCATCCAATGTTTGAGGGTACTCCAGTCGCTACTGCTGACTCATTAAGCATGGAGGTGGCTTTCTTCTCTGCCTATGCTGCTACTCAGATGGAAGATAATACTACTGCTGCCATTGAGGAATTGAAGCGCATCAAAGACGTCCCATTTAACCAAAATGAGGTATACCAGCTTCTCGCACTTCAGTACATCAATTCTGGTGACACTGTTAGCTACGAGAATACTCTTAAGGAGGCTATTGACGTGGTACCACAAGAGCCAATATTCTTGACCAACCTTGCCAATATTTTGATCATTAAAGGTGAGAATGACCAAGCTTTGACTTTCCTAAATCAACTATTGGAGAAGGATCCAACTAATCCACTAGTACTCTCTACTATGGGACAGATCTATACTGAGGGTAAGAAGGATTACAAGACTGGGGAGAGCTACTACCTCAAGGCAGTGGAGCTAAATCCTGACTCAAAAGAGGCTATCTATGGCCTTGCACAGGTCTACTTCAACCAAGGTGCTGATGCCATCAATGAAGCCAATAACATCACCGATCAAGATAAGTATACTGTTGCTCTTGAGAAGGCAAAGTCTTTCTATACAAAGGCCTTACCTTACCTAGAGAAGGTACACAACTTAGATCCAGAGAATTCTCAATTCCGTACCGCACTCTATAATGTGTACTATAATCTTGGTATGGAAGACAAAATGGCCGAAATGGATGCGGCGCAATAAGCAAAAGCTTCATTACACGTAGTAATAATGAGGAGGTATATCGTTCTTTACGATGTACCTCTTCTCTTTTTTCTCTACCATATATTGGTCGGGTGGAAAAAAGAATTAGGGAGTTATGTCGTTATTGTAAAATAATTAGGTACATTTGTAGTGATAACAAATATCGAAGTAATGTCGGTGTTGCGGAGATGAAAAAACACTTTTCCACCAGAATGACATAACTATGTGAAAGGAGATAAACTATGGCGAAAAAAAACTATGTGTTGGATACCAACGTGATACTTCACGATTATAAGTGTATCAAAAACTTCCAGGACAATAATGTATACATACCAATTACTGTCTTAGAGGAGGTGGATAAGTTTAAAAAAGGTTACGAGCAAATCAATTTTAATGCTCGGGCTTTTACTCGCACACTTAATGAAATCATTGGTGGTGCTGAGGCTGACTCTTCTGCTAAGGATAATGGTGTCAAGATTGAGGAAAATGGGGTGCTTATTAATGCCGACGGAGGTAAAGTATTTATACTAACTAGTGGGCAGCATCACAGTAAGGTATCAGAAGTATTTAAGGAAGACCTAAATGATCATAGGATACTATCTGCAGCACTTACTCTCTCTGAGCACTCTGACCTACCAACAATACTGGTGACTAAAGACTTTAATCTACGGATCAAAGCTCTTTCATTAGGATTGAAAGCCGAGGATTATACTACCGACAAGGTGGATGTGGAGGATATTTCTACTTCCGACTTTAGCGAGGTGGAAGTGGATGACCCAGCAGTGGTTGATTCATTATATAGTGCTGGTAATGAAGGTCTGCCAGTAAGTGAGCTATCATTGCCATCTGCTCCTATTCCCAATCAAACTTTTATTCTCAAAAGCCCACAGAGCTCGGTCTTGGTGAGGACTTTAAGTACTGGAGAGAGCGTTCGCCGCATTGAAAAACGGACCTTTATGGGTATTACCCCTAGAAATGCGGAGCAAACAATGGCATTTGATCTCCTAGCTGATCAGTCAATATCCCTAATTGGAATGACAGGTACAGCAGGAACGGGAAAGACCTTACTCGCTCTCGCAGCAGCACTTGCACAGGAAGAGGATTACCAGCAAATCTTACTGGCTCGTCCGATCGTTTCGCTTGCCAATAAAGACTTGGGATTTCTCCCTGGTGACTACAAGCAGAAGATTATGCCCTATATGCAGCCATTGTTTGATAACCTTAATGTGATTAAGGCTCAGTTTGGTGAGAACTCTAGCCAAGTGAGAAAGTTGGAAGATATGCTTTCGAGCGAGAAGCTAGTGATCGAGGCACTTGCCTATATTAGAGGGCGTAGCCTTTCTAATGTAATTTGTATCATTGATGAGGCTCAAAACCTAACTCCTCAGGAGATAAAGACGGTAATTACGCGTGCTGGTGATAATACGCGTATGATATTCACTGGTGATGTGCATCAAATTGATAGCCCTTATCTTGATAGTAGGAGCAATGGTCTTGCCTATATGATTGAGAGGATGAGGGGAGAGGACTTCTTTGGTCACGTCAATCTTGTGCAGGGTGAGCGTTCACACCTCAGTGATATGGCAGCGAAGAAATTATAAACGTGATAATATAAACTATATAAATACCTAACAGATGCAGCATTGAATATGGCAAAGAAATCTATTAAGTTTAGTCTCGTATACCGAGATATGTTTCAGAGCTCTGGTAAATACCAACCAAGAGCTGACCAATTGGCTAGAGTGGCACCACTCATCGTGGAGATGGGGTGCTGGGCACGTGTAGAGACTAATGGTGGAGCTTTTGAACAAGTTCAACTACTCTATGGCGAAAACCCAAATAAGGCAGTAAGAGCCTTCACAAAAGCCTTTAATGAGGCGGGCATCCAAACACATATGCTTGACCGTGGCTTGAACGCACTTCGTATGTACCCTGTACCAGCTGATGTAAGGCGTTTGATGTACAAGGTGAAAAAGGCACAAGGAGTCGATATTACTCGTATCTTCTGTGGTCTTAATGATGTGCGTAACATTATCCCTTCTATCCAATATGCCAAGGAGGCAGGGATGATCCCTCAGGCTGTTCTTTGTATTACTCACTCACCTATCCATACCGCTGAGTACTACACAGGTATCGCTAAGCAACTGATCGATGCTGGTGCTCCTGAGATTTGCTTGAAGGATATGGCTGGTATTGGTAGGCCTACTCTTCTTGGTAAGGTGGTTAAGGCAATTAAGGAGTATAATCCTGATGTAATTGTACAGTACCACGGCCACTCTGGTCCTGGTTTTTCTCCAGCTTCTATGCTAGAGGTGGCTCGTGCTGGTGCTGATATCCTTGACTGTGCAGTAGAGCCACTAGCTTGGGGTAAGATTCACCCTGATGTAATTACCATACAAGCGATGCTTAAGGCAGATGGCTTTGATGTGCCTGAAATCAATATGAATGCATATATGAAAGTAAGGAGTATGACTCAGGAGTTCTTGGATGATTTCTTGGGCTACTTTACAAACTTTGGTAATCTACAGTCTTCTTCTCTACTCGTGGGTTGTGGATTGCCAGGTGGTATGATGGGATCTATGATGGCCGACCTAAAGGGTATCCACTCTGCGATCAATATGTATCATAAGCAAAATAATGAGCCTGAGCTGACCATTGATGACTTGATGGTAAAGCTCTTTAAGGAGGTGGAATATGTATGGCCAAAGCTGGGTAACCCACCATTGGTAACTCCATTTAGCCAGTATGTCAAGAACGTTGCCCTAATGAATGTATTCAATATGGAGCGTGGCGAAGGACGTTGGCAGGCTATTGATAAGAATACTTGGGGTATGATCACAGGAAAGTCTGGCAAGCTACCAGGCACCCTGGCTCCAGAGATTATAGAGCTAGCTAAGGAGAAGGGCGAGGAGTTTACCGATGCCAACCCACAAGACTACTACCCAGATGAGCTGGATAAGTATCGTAAGATCATGGATGAAGAGGGTTGGGACTATGGTCAGGACGATGAGGAGCTATTCGAATTGGCAATGCACGAACAGCAGTATCGCGACTATAAGAGTGGCGTAGCTAAAGAGCGCTTTGAGGCGGACTTGGCTAAGCTACGTGCTGAGGATCAGGCTAAGAAGGGTTATACAGCTGATGACGTGAAGGAACTCGTTAGAGCCAATTATATCCCTGTTACTGCTCCCGTAAGTGGACAAGTATTCTGGGAGCTAGACTTTGAGGACCAGTCTGCTGCACCAGCAGTTGGTACTTCTTATAGAGCTGGTAGCAAGATGTGCTTTATCCAGACCAATGTACTCTATACCGTAGATGTCAAGGCTGGTATCTCTGGACGTATCCGTGAGATTGTAGCCGACCAAGGTGCGCACGTACGTAAGGGCGATGTGATTGCTTACATGGATGACTGTGAGGATTTCCTACCCGAGCCTGAGGAGCAAAAGGAGTATGTTAAGCGGTTGTAATACCTTACGGTATCTTACACGAATGTAATTAAGAGGAGGGGAGTAAGCTCCCCTCCTCTTTTTGACCTATAAAAAGAAAAGAGAGGTGAGCCAAACGCTCACCTCTCTTTTAATTGGTATGACGGGCATGTCATACATCTGTGGTGAAAGTCCACCCGGGGCGTAGTTGCCAACGAACCCCATAGCGACTTGCAAGTTTCAAGGGGTGACCCTTGGGAGAGAAGAAGCAATAGCGAATTCGTGGCCTGACGAACAGAAACCTAATACTAAGGCGTGTCAAGCGGACAAGCTGGCAAAGACAGTGAAGTTCCAAAAGGCAATCGTAACCTTGATGCGTAGATTAGGCAGGTCTAAGTTCTAAACCGAAGTGCAATTATTGAGGTACTAAGG
>NZ_AQVC01000044.1 GCF_000372405.1 Porphyromonas somerae DSM 23386
ACTCGGTCAAAATAAATCTTCTGGAGTTGACTCCTTTTTACAAACTTACTCATAAAAATCTATCTATGAGTCAACTTTTTCTAGGACAAGACAAGGTGCCTTATCGGACGGGTCGGACAAGTCGGACAGGTCGGATGCCCGATCAGATCGTGGGGAGGGGGGTGAAGCACTTCGGGCTTCACCCCCCTCCGCTAGTAACTCATCCGATAAGGCACTGAATACTCCTCTATAAGGGGTGTTTGGGAAAATAGGGGGGTAAAGAGTTGGTACAATGGTAGTGATTAGGTAGATTTGTAGAGTTTTAATTGGTATTAACCTTTCAAATGTCACGCGAGCTATGTCTACTTCGCCTATTGACCAACTCAGCCCCACACGCCAGGTAGTGGTGGGTGTGCAGTATCTTTTTGTTGCCTTTGGAGCCACTGTCTTGGTGCCTCTACTGGTGGGGCTTGACCCCTCCGCTGCTCTCTTTTCGGCAGGTATTGGTACGCTTATTTTTCACCTGGTAACGAAGGGGAAGGTGCCTATATTCCTCGGTAGTAGCTTTGCTTTCATCGCTCCGATTGTGAGTGCTACGGAGCTCTATGGATTGAGTGGTGCCCTTTTGGGAATTGCGGGCGTTGCCTTTGTCTACTTTGTGATGTCGGCACTGATCAAACTCTTTGGCACTAAGTTTATCAATCGTCTCTTCCCGGAGGTGGTGATTGGTCCTGTGATTATGCTGATTGGGCTTTCGCTCTCTAGCTCGGCGGTGAAGATGGCTGAGGGAAATTGGCCTTTGGCGGCGATTTCATTGGCGACGGCTATTGTGGTGACGCTTTATGGACGAGGGCTGATTAAGTTGATTCCGATCTTTTGTGGGATCATTGTGGGGTATTTGGTGGATCTTATCTTTTTTGATATCGACTTTAGTGGTATTGAGGCGGCAGGGTGGTTTTCGCTTCCACAGCTCACCTTTCCCGAAAAGTTTAGTTGGGCACCGATTATCTATATGATCCCAGTGGCGATTGCTCCTGTGATTGAGCACATTGGGGATGTCTATGTGGTGAATAGCGTGACGGGTAAAAACTTCGTGAAGGATCCTGGGCTACACCGTACGATGCTGGGCGATGGCTTGGCCTGCTTGGTGGCTTCATTTCTTGGTGGCCCTCCTGTGACCACCTATTCGGAGGTGACGGGTGCGATGTCGCTGACGAAGGTGACGGCTCCTCGTGTGCTGAGGATTTCGGCTGTTACGGCGATTGTCTTCTCTATGATTGGCAAGGTGAGTGCCTTCCTCAAGAGTATTGATACGGCGATTTTGGGCGGGATTATGCTACTACTCTTTGGCACTATCGCTGGTGCGGGGATCAATAACCTCCTCAATAGCCGTGTAAACCTCTCTAGTTCTCGGAATATTGTGATCATCTCTGTGACCCTCACAACTGGTATTGGCGGGGCGGTGCTGAGTATGGGCCGCTTTACACTCGGTGGTATCGGCCTTTCAGCGATCATCGCGGTGCTCCTCAACCTGATCCTCCCTGAGACCGAAGCCGACCGTCGGCCTAAGGAGCAGTAACTCGTAAGCCTTTTCCCGCTTTGCGAGCAGGGGGCACGGATTAGATATTTTTAAATAGGGAACTTATCGTTAGGAAGGACCTCTGAGAGAAGGTGCTAAAAAAGCACCCGATAGGGTGCCACTCAGCTAGCCCCCGGTCGAGGCTCAGAGAGCCGAAGACCGGCGGGTGTTGAGGGGTCAAAAACCTACGACCCTTGTGGCCGCACAAGCCTATCCAAGTACGACCGCAAGGGTCGATGACGTATACCGTGCCTTTTTCCCCGCCGGTCGTTCGGGGGCGTTTGCCCCCTCCGACACGGGGGCTATCTGAATGGCACCCTGGCGGGTGCTCTTATGTCTTTATATACCCATTATAGACAATTCGTTCAACCAAATCTAATACCTATTGTTAAGCTTTCTAATGCATAAACCGTGGTTTGCGGGAGCTTCGTTCAGATTATAGCTAAAGTTTTAGTAAATTTGTGGAGGTAGTTATTTATTAAATGGTTTGATGACTTATGGAGGGTAAGAAGAGGAGATATTTTGATAGGGACATCAGTTGGCTCGCTTTCAATAAGCGGGTGCTACAGGAGTCGTTGGATAAGAGTGTGCCGATATACGAGCGGATTAGCTTCCTCTCGATATTTTCATCGAACCTTGAGGAGTTTTATCAGGTGCGTGTGGCGAGTAACCGCATGGCACTGGAGCGGGCTATCCAAAAGGGGGATAAAGACGAGGTACGCCTAAAGCGTGAGAGCTTTAAGGCGCTTACCGATGAGGTGAAGTCGCAGGAGGAGCTATTTCGGCAAGCGTGGGAGGAGGTGATGGTGCCAGACCTCTTTGAGGCGGGGGTGAAGGTCTTTACCCATGCGGAGGAGTTTACTGGTAAGATACGTGCTTTTGTAGAGCACTATTTTGAGGAGGAGGTCTTTCCGTACCTTCAGCCGGTGCTGGTGAGTCCCAACCTTATGGATGTCTTTGTGCGGGATAAGCGAATCTACCTTGCAGTCTATGTGCGACGCCATTCGGATAGCAAGAAGCGGGTCTTTATGATTAAGCTACCCTTTACCAAGGCTCCTCGCTTCTTGCGACTACCCGACTTTGAGGGTCGTTACTCCTTTACCTTTTTGGACGAAGTGGTGCGTGCTGGTTTGGATAAGATCTTTGTGGGCTACGACGTGCTTGGTTCTTATAGCTTTAAGGTCTCCCGTGATGCCGATATAGAGCTCGATGAAGGGGCGGGCGGTATTGACTTGGCGGAGCATATAGAGGAGCAGATATCTAAGCGTAAGACTGGTGCGGTGACGCGCCTGCAATTTGATGATATGATGCCGGCGGTGGTGCTGGAGCAATTGGTTCAATCATTGAAGCTAGGACCGGAGGTGCTGCTACCAAGTCGTCGTCATTTGCAGTTACAAGACCTTCGGAAGCTACCCAATCCGATAGGACCTGAGTATGAGCAGCAGTACCATACCCCTATCCCTCACTACAGATGGGATCAGTGCCCAAATAAGTTGGATCACCTCCTTAGGCAAGACGAAGCGATCTTTGTGCCCTATACTAGTTTTGATTACCTTCTGAGCACACTACAGGCGGCTTCTACTGATCCTCGAGTGAAGGGGATCAAGCTGACGCAGTATCGTGTGGCGGAGGATTCGGAGGTGATTGATGCACTGATAAAGGCGGCTACGCAAGGCAAGGAGGTGACGGTCTTTGTGGAACTGAAGGCGAGATTTGATGAGGAGAATAATCTGCAAACCGCTCAGCGGATGATCCGCCATGGCGTCAAGATACTCTACTCTCTGCCGGGGCTTAAGGTGCATGCCAAGACTTGCTTTATAGAGTTTCACCCAGAGGCGGTGCCAGGGAAGTGTGGCATTGCCTGCTTTAGCACGGGCAACTTTAATGAAAAGACAGCGAAGTTCTACTCGGATGTACTGGTCTTTACCAGTCGGCAAGAATTGGCGTACGATCTTTCGCAACTCTTCCTCCTCTTGGAGCAGGGCGATACCACGCATACCTTTGAGCACCTCCTCGTGGCTAGCTATGGTATGGTGGAGCAGATCTACCAATTGATCGACTATGAGATTGCCGAGGCAAAGGCGGGGAGAAAGGCACGAATGGTGCTCAAGATGAATTCGATAGAGGAGCAAGGGGTGATTGATAAGCTCTATGAGGCGTCGGAGGCGGGAGTGGAGATTGACCTCCTAGTTCGTGGTATCTGTAGGGTGATCCCTAGCCAACCATTTAGCCAAAATATCCGGGTGATACGTCTGCTGGATATCTACCTAGAGCATGCCCGTATCTGGTACTTTTACCACGGGGGTGAGAAGCGCTACTACGTCTCTTCGGCCGATTGGATGACCCGTAACCTCTACCGAAGGATAGAGTGTGGTGCCCCAGTATTGGCTCCCGAGATTAAGGGGTTCCTAGGAAAAGTATTGGATCTCTGCCTCAGTGACAATGTGAAGGCTACCTATCTATCTTCCGAACTGGAGAATATCCCCAAGCGTGACCATCCTGAAAAGGCTATTCGGACGCAAGAGGAGATGTATCGGGTGGTGAAGGAATTTAATCATCTGCCCCCTTTCACTACTTGTCACCTACCAGAGGAGCAGGTGAAAGTGCCTAGCCTAGAGCGTACCCCTCGTACTAAACAGAGCTGGCTTGGGCAGCTGATTTTTGGACAAAAGAAGTAATCAATTGATAGAGAAATAAGATATGTTTTCAGGAATAGTAGAAAGCACAGCCACTGTAGTGAGAGTGGTGAGAGAGGAAGGAACGGAAAATGTACACTTGACCCTTACGGCCCCCTTCGTGGAGGAGCTGAAGGTGGACCAGAGTATCTCGCACAATGGTGTCTGCCTTACGGTAGTGGCCATTGACTTGGAGGAGCGTAGCTACACCGTTACGGCGATACTTGAGACGCTACAGCGCTCCAATCTAGGCGACTTGAAGCCTGGGGACTTGGTCAATCTGGAGCGAAGTATGACGGTGGGTGGTCGACTGGATGGCCATATTGTACAAGGGCATGTGGATACTACTGGAGTATGTTCCGAGATACGCGAGGCGGAGGGAAGCCACTATTTCCGCATTGAGTACAGTGTCCCCAAGGAGATGGCTCTGCGTGGCTATATGACGGTAGAGAAGGGCTCTGTCTGTGTCAATGGGGTGAGCCTCACGGTGGTGAATTCTACGCCCAATAGCTTTGAAGTGGCAATCATCCCTTATACCATCGAGCATACCAACTTCAAGACACTTGAGGTGGGTAAAAGGGTCAACCTGGAGTTTGATATCATTGGCAAATACCTTGCCCGCATCATAGAGATTCAGCAATCATGAGCCTACAGGATTTAGCTGCCACTCGGCAGAGTGATCGGAAGTACGATGAGAGTCGCCCTGTACCTAGAGAGGTGATAGAGCGTATCTTGGAGGTGGCCCGCTTGGCTCCCTCGGCTACCAACTCTCAGCCGTGGCACTTTATCGTGGTTGATGACCCTACAACTCGTGCTGAGGTGGCAGCGACGCTCACGTCCCCTTTGGTGCCAGGAATGAATAAGTTTGCAGCGACGGCACCTGTCCTCCTAGTATTGGTGGAGGAGTCGCCCAATGCCGCGGGCAAAGCGGGTTCGCTCCTCCTCAATAAGCACTTACCTGCGTATGATATAGGGATTGTGGCTAGCTACATTACCCTTGCAGCACGTGAGGAGGGACTTGGTAGCTGCATCATGGGGTGGGTCAATGAGCGTAAGCTTCGCAAAGTACTAGGGGTGTCGAGAGGCAAGAAGCTCCCTCTAGTGATCTCCCTTGGCTACTCGGTTCAGGAGCTCAGAGCCAAGAAGCGTAAACCCCTATCGGAGCTCCTTTCTTACAATAAATATTCAAAATAAATAGAGATAGACTATGGCACAAAAACCCTCAATACCTAAAGGGACGCGCGACTTCTCACCTGAGGAGATGGCGAAACGCAACTATATATTTGATACCATTAAGAGTGTCTACCGCACCTATGGATTTAGGGAGATAGAGACACCCGCAATGGAGAATCTCTCCACCCTTACTGGGAAGTATGGTGCAGAGGGGGATAAACTACTCTTCCGTATCCTCAATAGTGGGGATAGCCTTAAGGGCTTTAATCGGGAGGAACTGCTTACGATAGACCCTGCTGAGTTTGCAGCTCGTGCATGCGACCGAGGGCTACGCTACGACCTCACGGTGCCCTTTGCCCGCTATGTGGTGCAGCACCGCAATGAAATTACCTTCCCTTTCCGTCGCTTCCAGATACAGCCGGTTTGGCGTGCCGATCGACCTCAAAAGGGGAGATACAGGGAGTTCTTTCAGTGTGATGCCGATGTGATCGGTTCTGACTCCCTTCTCCATGAAGTGGAGCTCACTCGTATCATTGATACGGTCTTCCACCGTCTCAATATCTCCGTTACTATCCACCTGAATAATCGCAAGTTGCTCACAGCTATTGGTGAGACTTTAGGCATTGAGAATATCATTGACCTGACTGTAGCGATTGATAAGCTAGATAAGATTGGTTGGGAAGGGGTTCGCTCGGAGTTGCTCTCCAAGGGGATCACCGAGGCGGCGTGCGACCAGCTACACCCTATCCTCAACTTTGAGGGCTCTAATGAGGAGAAGCTACAAAAGATGAGTGGCCTCTTTGCCCAAAGTGAGGTAGGGCAGAAGGGGATAGAAGAGCTGAGCTATATCTTTGAGATGCTACAGCTCACACCGCTCTATAATAAGGTGGTTCTTGACCTTTCGCTCGCTAGAGGATTGGACTACTATACTGGTACTATCTTTGAGGTGAAGGCTAATGATGTGGAGATTGGTAGCATCACGGGAGGTGGTCGATACGATAACCTCACTGGCGTCTTCGGACTAGATGGTGTGAGTGGTGTGGGGATCTCCTTTGGTGCCGATCGTATTTTTGATGTGCTGAATCAGCTAGACCTTTATCCAAAGGAGGCTACTTCGGGTACCCGTCTGATGTTTGTCAACTTTGGGGATAAAGAGGTGCGCTATATCCTTCCTCTCCTCACTCTGATACGCAAGGAGGGGATCGCCGTAGAGCTCTATCCCGAGGAGGCGAAGCTCAAGAAGCAGATGAGCTATGCCAATGCCCTTCAGATCCCTTACGTCGCTTTCGTTGGTGAGGAGGAGGTGCAAAATAAGACCATCACTCTGAAGAATATGGAGAGTGGCGAGCAAAGTGCCCTTTCGCTAGATGCATTGATTGCTAAGGTACGATAGAAAGTGGAGACGATCTCGGATCATAAACTGAGTATGCAGCTGGAGCTGTGGCCGTTTCACCTCGACCTGAGGGGGCGGTACCCGCTGAGCCAATTGGTGAGTAGGATGATACATGTGGCGGGTGAGCATGCTACTCACTTCGGCTATGGGATTGACCACTTGATGGCACACGGAGCTAGCTGGGTACTTAGCCGTATGAGTATCCGATTTTTCCAACCTATAGGTGTAGACCCACTCACCATCACCACGGGGGTGACGGACTGGGTGGGTATCTCTACCGATCGTGTCATTACCTTGGAGCAGGGAGGTCGGCTGGTGGCAAGTGCCTTTACCAAGTGGATAGGGATTGATATTCGGAAGCGAATGCCACTGCCTATTGATACCCTACTCACGGACCGCTCTGTCCGATCTTCATTCCCCGGCCTGGAGCTTCCCGAGATTCCACGGCGCCTTATGGATCGTGAGATGACTGCGAAGCTCCGCTCTGTCTACTTCCACAAGGTACGCTATTCCGACTTGGATATCAATCGGCACGTCAATTCCTCTGTCTGGATCTCTCTCGCCATGGATGCTCTCCCCATTGCTCATATCATAGAGGAGGAGCTGACGGAGGCACACCTGAGGTTTGTAAAGGAGGCACGACTGGGTGATGAGCTTCTGGTGAAGCACTACTCGGAGGGGCAGGTAGACTATGTCCAAATAGAGCATGAGGAGGCGGTCTGTTTCCAACTAATGATAGTGAGAAAGTAGGATGGCAAAGACGAAGAAAAAGATCAAACCACCAATGGTAAAGCAGGACCCTCGCACGGAGAGGGTCACTATCCTTTTCTCAAAGGAGGAGGAGAAGATGATCAATTACTATGTGAAGAAGTACAAGTACAGTAGTCGCTCAGCTCTGATTCGGAAGATTGTGATGACCCATGTGCTGAGGGAGCTCAATGCCAATTACCCTACGCTTTTTGACCAAGATCTCTCTGATGATGACTGAGCAACCCATTGCCCCTTTTTCGGATCAATACTTTATGCAGCAGGCACTGCAGGAGGCTCGACTTGCCTATGAGGCTGAAGAGGTACCTATCGGTGCGGTGATTGTCTCTCGCGATACGGTGATAGGGCGGGGGCACAACCTTACAGAGACGCTACAGGATGTCACTGCCCATGCCGAGATGATCGCCCTTACGGCGGCTCAAAACTATCTAGGCAGCAAGGTACTGCCCGATTGTACACTCTACGTGACGGTGGAGCCGTGTGTGATGTGTGCCGGTGCTATCCGCCATAGCCGACTTATGCGAGTGGTGTGGGGAGCAGATGAGCCCAAGACGGGCAATACACGCTTTGCCGATGATATTCTTCACCCTTCTACCCTAGTTACCCGTGGTGTCCTAGCTGAGGAGTGTGCCTCTCTAATGCGTGACTTTTTCCGTCATCGCCGATAAATAGAGGCAATAAAAAACAATCGGGCGTCGCTGAACTATCAGCGACGCCCGATTGTTTTCAATATTGATTAGGGGATCAACCAAAGTCATCAAAGAAGATGCTTTCGCGTGATACGCCTAGATCGTCGAGCATCTTCAGTGCAGATGCGGCCATAGGACCAGGACCACACATGTAGTACTCAATATCTTCAGGAGCTGGATGATCCTTGAGGTAATGATCGTAGATTACTTGGTGGATAAAGCCAGTGTAGCCAGTCCAATTGTCCTCTGGCAGAGCTGCCGATAGTGCAATGTGGAAGGAGAAGTTAGGGAACTCCTTCTCTAGCTTACGGAAGTCTTCCTCATAGAAGATCTCCACCTTGGACCTAGCACCATACCAGTAAGACACCTTACGCCCTGTCTTGAGAGTGTTGAATAGGTGCAAGATCTGTGCACGGAGTGGCGCCATACCTGCACCACCACCGATATAGAGCATCTCGGCATCGGTATCTTGGATGTGGAAGTGACCATAAGGACCCGACATCATCACCTTATCTCCAGGCTTTAGGCTAAAGATATAGGTGGAGGCGATGCCAGGAGGCACCTTCATCCAACCACCATTCTTGCGGTCGAATGGAGGGGTAGCGATACGTACGTTGAGGGTGATGATGTTACCCTCTGCAGGATAGTTGGCCATAGAGTAAGCACGTACAGTCTCCTCGGTATTCTTACCGGTAAGACCCCACATATTGAACTTATCCCACTCAGCCTTAAAGGGCTCCTGAATCTCCATGTCGGAGTACTTGACGTCGTACTTCGGAATCTTAATCTGTGCGTACGAACCAGCCTTGAACTCCATGTGCTCTCCCTCAGGAAGCTTCACTACAAACTCCTTGATAAAGGAAGCCACGTTGCGGTTGGAAATCACCTCGCACTCCCACTCCTTCACACCAAAGACCTCCTCGGGTACCTTGATCTTAAGGTCTTCCTTTACCTTTACTTGGCAGGAGAGGCGGTAGTGGTCGTTGATCTCTTTACGGGTAAAGTGAGGCTTCTCTGTAGCGAGAATCTCACCGCCACCATCTACCACTTGGCAGCGACACTGCCCGCAGGTACCTTGTCCACCACAGGCACTTGAAAGGTATACCCCTTGATTTTGTAGTGTGGTGAGCAGGCTACCACCTTGTGGTACTTCTAGCTTCTTGTCATCGTTGACGGTAATGGTGACATTACCCGAGGCTACTAGCTTGGATTGTGCTAGCAGCAATAGTACCACGAGCAACAGTATGGTCACTAGGAACACCACTGTGCTGACGATTATCGTGGTTGTTGAAATTGCTAAGAATGTCATTATAATATTCGCTTATTAGATATTTCGTTTCCTTAAATGCTGAGCCCTGAGAAAGCCTGGAAGGCGATACCCATCAGTGCTGTGATGATAAAGGCCATACCAAGACCACGGAGTGGCTTTGGAGTGTCGTTGTACATCATCTTCTCACGGATAGCGGCCAGACCTACAATAGCAAGTAGCCAACCAATTCCTGAACCGAAGGCATAAACTGCTGCTTCGCCGATATTGGGGAATGCACGCTGTTGCATAAATAGCGAGCCACCAAGGATGGCACAGTTCACAGCGATAAGGGGTAAGAAGATACCGAGCGAATTGTATAGTGAGGGGCTAAACTTCTCTACCGCCATCTCGAGGATCTGCACGAAGGCAGCAATCACGGCGATAAAGATGATCAGGCTAAGGAAGCTAAGATCCACCTCGGCAAGGCTAGGATCGATCCACTGAAGTGCTCCTGGCTTGAGTACATAATTCTCGAGTAGCCAGTTGAGTGGCAAGGTGAGGGTCAGTACTACAGTCACCGCTACGCCTAGACCCAGAGAGGTCTTGACATTCTTGGAGATGGCAAGGTAGGAGCACATCCCAAGGAAGTAAGCGAAGACCATATTGTCCACAAAGATGGACTTGACAAATAGACTTAAATATTCCATATCTTAGATATTATCTATTGATGTTCGTGTATTCACTTACTAATATTAATTCTCCTCCTGAAGCTCAGGATTGATACTGCGGTGTACCCAAATGATCACTGCCACAAGAATCAGTGCCATAGGGGGTAGGATAAAGAGGCCGTTATTGACATAACCAGCATCGTAGAAGCTCTGAGGAATCACCTGATACCCTAGTAGTGTACCAGAGCCAAAGAGCTCACGGAAAAAGCCCACGATCACTAGTATTAGTCCGTAGCCAAGTCCGTTGCCAATTCCATCAAGGAATGAGGGCCAAGGCTTATTGGTCATCGCAAAGGCCTCTAGGCGACCCATCAAGATACAGTTGGTAATAATCAGTCCCACGAATACCGAGAGCTGCTTATTCAGCTCAAAGGCGTACGCCTTCAGCACCTCGCTCACGATGGTTACAAGGGTAGCCACTACCACCAGCTGTACGATCACACGAATATTATTGGGGATGGTCTTGCGGAGTAGTGAGATGATCACGTTGGCAAAGGCCACCACCACTGTTACAGAGAGTGCCATCACGATGGCTGGCTCTAGCTTACTGGTGACAGCAAGTGCCGAGCAGATACCCAGGACTTGTACCACCACAGGATTATTCTTGCTGATAGGGTCCAGCAAGGTTGCTTTATTCTTTTTATCAAATAGTGCCATAATGAGATGTTACTTTCTTAGAGTGTCTAGATAGGGTCGGTAGATCGAAAGGGAGTTGAAGAGCATATCATTGACTCCATTGGAGGTAATGGTACCTCCCGAGATGCCATCTACGCGGTCTTGTCCCTCTACCTTAGTACTTTTCTTCACTACTGCGATGCTCTTGAAGTTGCCATCTTTGTAGATTTCAAGTCCCTCAAAGTGCTGTCTAAAGTGATCGTAGTTAGCGATCTCGGCACCAAGACCTGGTGTCTCACTCGCGTGGGAGAGATTGATTCCGTAGACTGTGCTAGCATCGTCGTCGAGGGCGATGTAGCCCCAGATAGGACCCCAAAGCCCAGCTCCGTGAAGGCCAAGTATGTACTTCGTGGCTCCATCAACGTCGGCTACAAATACAGGAGCTGTGCCGTCACCGATCTCTGCGAGGTCTTTAGTGAAAGCCTTGTCCTGAACATCCGTTCCCTCACTATCAGGTACGATCTGTCCATCCTTATCTATCAAGAACGCTTCCTTGATCACGGCATGGTATGTGGCAGGTACATCCTCAGGGTACAGCTTAAGTGCTGCTAGGATCTGTGCCATAGTGTCTTTATTGACATTCTCTGTCTGCTTATCCTTCAGTGCCTGTGAGGTAAAGGCAAGCCCTACTGCTACCAAGATCACCATGATAGCAGAGTAGAGAATGACGTAGGTATTACTATTTTTATTCATTGTCTTTTATTCCGTCTCTTACTTATATAAATAGGAGTGAACTCCCTATTACCTACTCTCTACAGCTGCAGTGGCTGCTTTGGTACGCTTGAGTCGTCTCTGTACATTGGCGTCCACTACATAGTAGTCGATCAGTGGTGCAAATATATTCATCAGCAAGATAGCCAGCATCATACCCTCTGGATATCCAGGGTTGAGGGCGCGAATAGATACAGCCAAGAAGCCAATCAATAGACCATAGATCCACTTGCCTGTCTCGGTACGAGATGAGGTGACTGGGTCGGTAGCCATAAATACAGCACCAAAGGCAAAGCCACCTAGAAGTATATGGTCAATGGCGGGGAGAAGCATCACCCCATTACCGCCGATCGCATTGTAAAGAAGAGCGGTAAGGAAGCCACCACCAAATACCGAAACCATCACCTTCCAGCTAGCCACCCCAGTGATGAGGAGCAGCAAAGCACCAATCAAGATAGCAATGGTAGAGGTCTCACCGATAGAGCCAGGGATCAGTCCGATGAAATAGTCCATCGTGCCGATAGGCTCTCCAATCGCATTGGTAATCACGGGAGTGCCCTCTGCTAGACCAGCTTGTCCAAGCGGAGTAGCACCGGTATAGGCATCGATTGTAGCGGCATCGCCACCCAAGCCAAAGGCCTTGCCTGTGCGAATGAATACGCTATCACCCGACATCTGAGCAGGGTAAGCGAAGAATAGGAAGGCACGGGTCACCAGTGCTACATTGAATATATTGTAGCCAGTACCACCAAATACCTCCTTAGCAAATACTACGGCAAAAGCAGTCGCCACAGCGATCTGCCAAAGTGGAGTCTCCACAGGGACAATCATAGGTATCAGCAAGCCCGAAACGAGGAAGCCCTCGGCAATCTCCTCGTGCTTGTATTGGGCCACCGCAAATTCAATGCCTAGTCCCACTACATAGCTCACAATGATCTGTGGCAGTACAGCTAGGAAGCCGTACCAGAAGATAGGCCAGAAGCCCATCTCTTGACCTGTCACCAAGTAGTGCTGGTACCCCACATTGTACATTCCGAATAGGAGTGCGGGGATCAATGCCAGTACCACTACAATCATCGTTCTCTTAGAATCGTTGGCATCGTGGATATGTACCCCACGCTTGCTCGTCGTATTAGGAACGAAGAGGAAGGTCTCAAAGCCCTCAAAGGTCGACCACAAGCCAGATAGCTTGCCACCCTTCTCAAAATTGGGCTTGATCTTGTCTAGATATTTTCTTAAACCGTTCAAAGCAGTAAATCCTTATATCGTTATTCTTTATATTCCATTCAGTAGACTAGTTGAGCTCCTTGTAGAGTTGGTCTAGTCCCTTGCGGATAATGTATTGGAGCTCCAGTTTGGAGGTGTCCACAAACTCACAAAGTGCGAAGTCCTCTGGTGCCACTTCATAGATGCCTAGCTCCTCCATCTTGTCGATATCAAAGGCGATAACCGACTTGATGAGATACTCAGGGAAGATATCGAGTGGGAAGACCTTATCGTACTCGTTGCTCACAATGATCGCTCTTGGACCACCCTTGATACGGGCGTCGAGGTCGTGAGGTCGTGAGGTGCCGAAGAATGCACTTGGATAGCTCCTATTGACGCTAAAGCGCTTAGGGCTAATGGAGGCCCAACCAAATAGCTCATTAGTCTCATCACCCTCTGGGATAGCAGTGATCAGGCTGTGGAATGGGCTGAGGTGTCGGTAGTCACCGATCACCTGAGTGCCAGTGAGTACATTGCCATCGATTAAACGAACCTTTCCGCGCTTAGTATCCAGCTTGTTTTGGCAAAGCTGAGCCACATCGGCACCAGCGATCACCTTGGCATATCCAGCACTCTCCATGCGAGAGCCAGCAAATACCACCTTACGGCTCAAGTCTACCTTGCCAGTAGCTAGGAAGCGACCAAGTAGAGCCAGCTCAGTGATGCCAATAACCCAAACATTCTCCCCCTTACTAATAGGTCTTGTGTGATTGATCACCACACTTGCATTGCCAATAGGGTGAGGGCCTTGCATCTCGTGGATCTCGCAGTTGGTCAGAGAAAGACCACTGCCAGCCTTAGTGCTGATATGTACCCTGCCGATGGTCAAACGGCTGAGTAGATCTACCGCCTTCTGTAGATAGGGCTTATCCTCAGCGATGAGTTCTAGAGCATCGCCCTCCAATGGAGCACTCTGGTAAGCCGTTACATAGATGTCTCTTGGCGTCTTGGTAGGATCCACTACTCTATCATAAGGGCGATTGTGGAAGAGTGCCAAAAAGCCACTCTCTCCGAGTAGAGCGAGCACCTCCTCGGTGCTTTTGCTCTCAATGCCTTGAGTATCAAATTGCTTGTACTCAATGGTCGTGTCGGGCTTCACCTCAATATAGAGGATTTTGCGCTTCGCACCACGACACACTTGGGTCACCTCACCACTAACAGGGGCTGTCAGCTTGAGCATTGGCGCCTCCTTGTGATAAAGCAGTGGCGAGCCTGCTTGTACACGGTCACCTACCTGCACCTCTAGCCTAGGCACAAACCCAGGGAAGTTGTCGGGCGATACACCGTACGAATGGACTTCTCCTACACTCACCTCTACTTTGGGAGCTTCTCCCACAAGGCGGATGTCGAGTCCTTTCTTGGTCTTAATTACATTAGCCATATAGTTCTTATAAGAAACTTATTAAAGTATTATTCCTTGCAAACTTACTATTTTTTAGAGTAATGAGCACCTTTTTCCGAAACTTTGTGGCTTTACTCGTTACTATTAGAGGGGAAAGTGTAAAAAAGCATTATCCCAAGGCTACTTGAGGGGGAGGTAGGGGGCAAGGCGAAGGGAGTCGTCTGTGGAGAATTGTCCGCTCTCCATCAGGGCCTTCCATGTGGGCTCTTGGCCACTGCGGAGTATCTCCTTGAGCACCCTGGTGTGGCGCCATTGGAGGTAGGGGTGGCGAGGGATGCTATCTCGGCTAATGTCGAGTGGGGTGGGGGCGGTCTCTATCCGAAAGAAAGGGGCAATCTGATCGTATCGCTCCCGATCCATACCATAAACCTCCTGCAACTGCTCCACCACGTAGTAGCCACCTAGCAGCTCGCGATACTTGTAGATCCGTCGAGCAAATGAGGCGCCAATCCCTGGTACTCGGGTCAGAAGAAGGGTGTCGGCACTATTGAGATCTATCGTGGCTCCCTTCTCTAGCTTTTTGGGGTAGTGTGCACGTTCTGGTGGACCAGGGTATCGTGATGTACGGATAGGAGCAGAACTAGCCGTTGTCTTTGGCTCTGCTTGCAACGTGTCCGAGGGGCTCTTTGTCTCAATATATATAGTATCGTGAACCTGATAAGATTGCACCTCATTACTCTTTACACTGGCACTACTTTGTCCACTAAAATAAACGTAGACGATCAGCCCCAGTAGCAATACCAGTAGCCAAATCAGTACCTTGCGATCGCCTTTTGTGATCCCTCCCATATCCTACTCTTTGATAATGCCATCCTCTAGCTTGATGGTGCGGTGGGTGACAGCTGAGATCTGAGGGTCGTGTGAAACGATTAGGAACGTCTGACCCTCCTCCTCATTCAATTGGTGAAAGATCGCATGAAGCTCTCGCCGGTTGTCGCTATCGAGTGCCCCCGTTGGCTCATCTGCCAAGATCAGGAGTGGGTCGTTGATCAGTGCCCTTGCCACCGCCACTCGCTGCTTCTCCCCACCACTCAGTTTGGCAGGTCTGTGCTCAAGTCGATGGCTCATCCCCAGTTTGTCAAGGATCTCCCTCGCCTTCGCAAGCGATGCCTTCTTGCTTACCCCCGCAATCATACTCGGGATAGCCACATTCTCCACCGCTGTAAATTCGGGTAAAAGCTGGTGCGACTGAAAGACAAAGCCCATCTGCCGATTGCGGAAGTCCGACTGCTCATCACGACTAAGCTGGTGCACCTTCACCCCGTTGATCTCTACACTTCCACGGTCAGGCTTATCCAGAGTGCCAATGATTTGTAGCAACGTGGTTTTCCCCGCCCCACTGGCACCTACAATCGCTACAATCTCCCCCTCCTGCACCTCCATATCTATCCCTTTTAGGATCTCCAACTTCCCGAAGCTTTTGTGAAGGTCCTCCACTTTGATCAGTGTCTTTGCTCCCATTCCTTTACTTAATCAGATGGTCAATAGCTACATAAGCGGCATAACAACCTGCAACGGCCGGATTGTAGGCAATCGTCCCTGTGATCGACTTCTTATTCTGTTCCCCCTCTGTCACCACAATGGCATGCTCGTGGGGTAACTCCTCAGAGTAAACCACGGGAAACTTTAGCGATACCTCCAGTCGCCTTAGTCGCTTCCGAATCATACGTGCCAGTGGGCAGTTCTTCGCCTTGTCCATCCGTCCTATCTTTAGTTGGCGAGGATCCAGCTTCGCTCCAGTGCCCATAACACTCACAAAGGGGATCTCACGCTCCACAAGGGCTTTGATCAGATGCACCTTCGGGCTGAGTGTATCAATGGCATCAATCACAAAACTGTAAGGAGCCGCATCGAGTAGCTCAAATGTATCCTCATCGCGGACAAATTGAGCCCTCACCTCTAGGTCGATATCGGGGTTGATATCCCTAATCCGTTCGCCCCAAAGCTCCGCCTTACCCCGCCCGATAGTGCTGTGCAGTGCAATCAATTGCCGATTGATATTGCTGCTGTGGACGCTATCACTATCCACAATCGTCAGCTTACCAATCCCCGTGCGAGCCAGCATCTCGGCAGCATAGCCACCTACACCACCAAGACCTACCAAAAGCACATGGCTCCCCCGTAGCTTCTCCAGTTGTTCGCTACCGAGGAGCAACTCCGTACGGCTCTGCCACTCTCTCTCTTCATTCATACCACAAAGGTAATAAAATAAACCTTGCCACCCGACATACACCTTATATATATGTGTCGGATGAAGATCAAAGAAAACCCCGAGGGGTTTCATATATACCACAGCCTATATATAATATATGTATCGCACAAAAAAAGCACCCGTCAGGGTGCCACTCAGCTAGCCCCCAGTCAAGGCTCGTAGAGCCGAAGACTGGCGGGTAAAAGGCGGGATATATCATTCGACCCTTGTGGTCGCACTTGGATGGGCTTGTGCGACCACAAGGGTCGTGGAGGTGAGGGTGCCTCGTTTCCCGCCGGTCGTTCGGGGGCGTTTGCCCCCTCCGACGCGGGGGCTAGCTGAATGGCACCCTATCGGGTGCACTAATTGACTTGCCCGACTCGTCCGATCTGTCCGATTCGTCCGATATAGGTACCCCAGTCATAGCCCCCCGCTTCCCGATAAAGCCCCCATAAAAAAGTCAGCAGGGAGAGTCTTAGGCTCTCACTGCTGACTAGTATAAGGCGTGCGCCGAGGAAATTGTAAAAACTCCGAAATTAAGGATTTGAGGATGGCTAATGCTCTGAAATCCACCGGTACCCACAAGGAGTACACTGCCCGAAGGCAGTCGAGGCCAGTCATCACATCAGTCCAATGATCTCGGAACTGTAATATATTGATGAGTTTCGCATTTGCTCGACGCACGTTGTCTCTATATCTATCCTCCCATACCAAGTAGCCCTCTGGCCTCCCTTGCTATCACAAAGATAGCTATTATTTCCAATAATACCAAAACCTAACCCCCCCCCCCTTGGTGCCCACGGACACCAAAGGTTCAGTGGAAACAATATCTAGAGTGTTGTATGATAAAGATTTCCATCATAAAACAGCCCTATAGTTTTGAAGTAGTACAATCACAGAAGACTTCTATGCACGAAGCTTACAAGTCCTTCTGTGATTGTCAAAGATTATTTCTTGTGGAAGTAGACTAACGCGATATCAATACTATTCCTATAGTAGGCATAAACACTGTATTACTTTCTTTTATGCCAGCATGGGTATAATATGAATTGGAATCAAGTAACTTACTATCGCCACGCCATTTCCCTAGCATTATAGTATTTAGAGAACACTTCAACCCCAAAGACAAATGCTTGCTGACATTCAATGAGGCTGAAATACCCATAGATATGCCAAATCCATTGGCACCAATTTTGAGCGTAGACTCCTTTTCTAGTATCTTATGATTGTTGCGAACATAACCTATAGAGGCTGATAAGCGAGCAAGCCATTTCTTCTTAGGTATAGAATATGCGTACCCCAACCCCACATAATCTAGATTTTGCCAATCAGCACCGTCCAGTACTTTACCAATAGAAATCAGACTGCTACCTCCCCAATAATCAATACCTAGTGAATGATTGTCGTTAAGCTTATACATAAGATCAGCACCTACAACATACATAGGAGTTTGATATCTATCAACCAAACCTAAGCCAAAGGGGGAAAGATTACCCAATGGATATCCTCTCTGAATACTTACCTCTGTCTCAATGGATAAGTTGTTCTTACTCTCTGTTTGGCCAAACATAGGTAGAAAGATAAAAGAAAAAGAGAGTAGAGCTAAAAAGAATCTATTAATCATAGCATATTTGACCATAATAATCTACTATTTGTTGCAACAGACGTGAAATTCATTATCATACATTTGACCCTATCAGATGTGTTCGATTTAAGGACTATTTCATTGTAGCCCTGTGCATAATTGCTGATTTCATCAATATTGTCCATCTGAGATACTACAATGCAATAGTCAGCTAAAATTTGGGCTTCCTCTCTGCTGATAGAGGCTGATTGCGAGATAGTTTTGATAAAATCAGACTTGCTTATTAATTCATCGTCTACTATTTTTTTTGCTACATCTTGACCAAGTTGAAATTGAGATAAAATGTTCTCTTTATCCTGATGGCTAAAGTAGTAATTAATTTTTTTGAGCTCTGGTATTTTCTCGGTATCCGTAAAGATATTGAACAGAGCCTGCCTTACCTCAGAGTCGGAATAATTTAAGATGTTAGGGTTTGTATTGAATAGGTTGTAAATAGTTGCATTGTGAAGGTATCCAATATCGTTTGCTTCATCTAATTTTTCTATTTCTTCAGCAGAAAAACCAGAGCTATCAATCGAGAAAGTATACATATAAAGTGATCCGTCATGAGAAACATTTTGCAAGCCAATAATAGCACCTACTGAAGCGGATACACCAACGACAATAGAACCAACAACGCCACCACGTGTAGATCCCACTATAGCACCCACAGCGTCACTTGCAATGACTCGGCCAATCTTCCCAATCCATCCCCAAAAGCCTCTTAGTGACGAATCATATGCAATTGCAGATGGAGAAGTGATAAAGAGTGAGTTGTAATTCTGAAGGCTTTCAGACAACTCAGCTAGATTACTCATCTCAGAGTTTGGTTGAACCTCGTTCTGCTCCATTTGAGAGTTACAAGAGGCTAGCAGCATTAAGGCTGCGATCAATAAAAGAATCTTTTTCATACGTAAAAATTTTTAGTTAAAAATAATCTTGTTTCATACAAGTGGCCAAAACTATATAATTTCTTACATATAAGGTAGAGAATGTGATGATTTTAGTTTTTTTTAATTAACAATGACATTGGTCTGTATATTTTGTTCATTTTTCATCTCTACTAGCCATAATCGGTGTTATATAATTACCACAAGATATTTATCTACTCCAAGAGTTTTGGAAAGTTTCTTAACGTTAATATGGAGCACATCTCTACCGATCACAGCGCTATTTGACGTTTTAGCAATGCGATTGTAAAGAAAGACTTGTCCGATAAGAGAGATCCTCATTGGATCATCCAAGAATACCCCGAAGGGGTTGCATATACTCCAACGCCTACGGAGGTGAAAGTGCAACCCCTTCGGGGTAGTTGGCTACGGTTGTCGCTCTTCCCAACCTTCTCCTCGGCAGGTACGCTATGCATACCTGCCGAGGGGGAAGGCTGGGTTAATAGGCCATGGAAGCCCTTCGGGCTTCGTCGGCCCCCCCCCCCGATTGAGGAGAAACGATAATTCACCTCCGCGAGGTCCTTTTTTTGTAGGGTGCCTTTTGAATAGGTAAGGAAGCACCTTGAAAGGCTGTTGTTCAAAGGGTGAATTTTTACCCTAGGATGGGGGCAAAAGTTTAGTTGCAACTAACCGATTGCTTAGTTGCAACTAAGCAAATGACGAGATGCAACTAAGCAATCGCTGAGATGCAACTAAACTGACGACAAAATATGGTATTGAATATCAGTCTGTTAGAAATCGTCTTTTTTGGTGATCTGAACGTGCTATTATCAGCAGGGGTTACGCATTAGAGGTATCTACTTAAGTTATAGTATTAATTTGATTAGCTTGTACAGGTCAGATGGGTAAGGACCTCGGAGAGGTCCGATTTGTTGTAGCCCCTGTGTCGGAGGGCGTAGCCCGAACGACCAGGGGAAGCAATAATTCACGTATATATTCGACCCCTTGCGGGTCGGACAATA
>NZ_AQVC01000045.1 GCF_000372405.1 Porphyromonas somerae DSM 23386
TAAGCGAAAAAAGAAGAGAGGGAAAGGTGTGTGGAAGAAAGTAATCGAAAAACTAGGGGTTAAAGTTTACTTCGCAGACCCTTACTCTTCTTGGCAAAAAGGACTATTGAATACTCGAATAAACTACTGAGACAATACTTGAAAAAGAATGAGGACTTCAAAGATATTACCAATAAGCAAGTACTNAATTATGTACAGAAAATCAACTCAAGACCAAGAAAAAACACCAGTACAAAACCCCAATGGCTGTCTGGTTGGAAAATAATAAGTAAATTGTACTAGTAATTTGAATCTACGACAAGAAAAAAGATGGCGATAATTGATATTCTTTGCAGAAATTTATTAGTACTATATTTAGGTGCTTTCATTCGTTATGTAGTTATTTGTATGTTGAAATCGAAGAAGCCTTTTCATGCCATTTTGTATGGTGTGACCGAAAAGAGTAAAGAAGATGAAATATCAAATATCAATAACGAGTTTGTGAATCGCATATATGGTATTGTAGGGTTAATAATTATAGTTATTATTATAGTATTGATAACCAGGTGAAATTATGCTGAAAGTAGAAAGGTAATTTGAGTATCTTTTGTTACCCATATAAGGGTTACGAGCGATACCCTTGTATGGGTATTAATAGCCGTGAGCAATAAATAGGAAAAAACGACGTTAAATAATTGATAACCATAATTAATTAGGGTCTACGAAGTAAAATAAAGGGCCGAATAGTTTGTTGATTCAAAAAATTGTGGTACCTTTGCAAAGCAAAACTCAAAAGAGTAGCAAATTAAAGTGTTGGTGCCATAGCTCAGTTGGTAGAGCAAAGGACTGAAAATCCTTGTGTCCCCGGTTCGATTCCTGGTGGCACCACTCCCTCCCCCCGAAGGCTCGCAGATCTTCAATACCTGAAGACGCGAGCCTTCATTTTTTTTCTGCGAGATGGAAAACTCAGTAATAAGCGTACATTCCGACGAATTCGGGAGTACATAGCCATCATCTCAAATAATTTCCCTAAATTTGCGAATAGTTTATGTCATAATGGTAATGTAGCGATAGATGAATAGGTTTCGCAGATATATAAATCAGAGAGCATCACACTTCTGCTTAGCTATTGCAGCTGTAGTAGCTGTGGGTATGATGGGGAATAGTGTGGTCAAGGCTCAAGGAGTGGAGTCAACTCCTCTCACCCGTTTGGGATATGGTTCACTTGCCGAGACTTCACCCGTCTCATGGCGTGGTATGGGGGGTGTAGGCATCGCTATGAGTAGCGCCAAGGTGATCAACCTCCAAAATCCAGCAGCTTATGGTGCCACAGACTCGCTTTCGTTTGTGATGGATATTGCTGCTTCAATCAATTGGGGTCACAATAAAGATGGTATCAATCGGCATAATGCCCTGATGGGAGGTCTCGACTACTTGGCACTCCAATTCCCGATTTACAAAGGTAGGGTGGCGGTGAGCACGGGTATCGTCCCGCTTTCCAATGTGGGCTACAGTCTCGTGAACGATGTGACGATAGCTGGGCGAGAGAATGCTAATATCATTCGCCAGTCTTTCTCTGGGCAGGGTTCGCTACAATCTTTCTACCTAGGGGTAGGGGCGAGGGTCTATCGTGGACTTTATGCTGGCGCCAATGTGAAGTATCACTTTGGCAAGTTGACTCATACCGTGCACCTGATGCCAAATGCACAAGTGCTCTCTCAAGATTATCAGAGTTACACTATCCGCTTGGATAATTGGGGAGTAGATGTAGGGTTACAGTATAAGTTTCATCTCCCTACAAAGGCACAAGACGAGCTGACACTTGGGCTGACTTATTCACCACGAATGAGGTTTACACCTGAGCTGTTTAGCTACTCCAATACCAACTTTGGATCGAAAAATAAGCCCAATATCACTAATAACTTAGTGAGAGCAGCCTCTTCGCTCCCTCATAAAGTGGGCGTAGGGCTGGCGTGGGATATGCCTAAGAAGATGACTTTGGCTGCTGACTTTGAAACGCAGCTTTGGGGTGACCAAGCCATCAACAACCCATTCAAGAATGACCAAGTCACCTTTAAGAATAGCTACAGAGGGGCAATTGGAGTACAAGTAACCCCCAATACCTACTCGAGGAGGTATCACGAGAGGATGTACTACCGTGGTGGTGTCAACTATCGTAGCTCTTACCTGTCTATCCCAAGTGTGGGGCAGGTGCAGACCGTAGGAGCATCATTCGGATTAGGGATGCCAGTGACTATGTTTGGCAGTGATAGGACTTCACTTATCAACCTCACCTTGGAGTATAGTCACGACTTCTCGACCCTCCAAAAGAGCTTTTCACAAGATATGCTGAAGCTATCGCTAAGTCTGAATTTCAATGAAACTTGGTTTAGAAAACTAAAAATCTACTAACATAATAAACCGAATGCCTCACATGCCATCAAATAGCAAACGAATAGAGGCTGAAGGCATTCAGTCGGAATAAAAAAGGCAACATACTAAAAAAGGAATAACGATGAAAAGAAGTTTTTTACTACTGTCGGCTCTGCTATTGAGCCTGTTTAGCCTAGCATCTGTGAGTGCACAGACTGGGGTGGAGTCGGGGACTCCTTTCGGTCACGGCAATGATAGCATTCAGTGCCGAAGAAATATCACCTTCTATAAGACCTATCACCAGAGTGGCAATTATAAGGATGCCTACGACTTCTGGGAGAAAGTATATACCGCATGCCCTGCAGCGAGCAAGGATACCTATATTATAGGTGCTGAACTGCTAAACTGGAAGGCCGATCAAAGCCAGACTCCAGAGGAGAAGAAGGAGTGGACTAAGAAGCTGATGGAGATGTACGATACTCGTATCAAGTACTTCGGTGATGATCCTAAGAGTGGTACAGACTATATCCTCGGCAATAAGGTGTCTGACTATATGCGCCTAATGGGCAATGACTCAGACTATGATATGATCTACGGCTGGCTAGAGCCTGTGGTGAAGGCGAAGGGTGCTGAGACCGATCCACTAGCTCTTTCTCAATTTGCTTATGCTTCTATGGCTAGGATGTTTAAGAATCCTGCCCTTAAGGCCAAGTATGTAGATGAGTATATGATGGTGGATGGCTACTACGACCAAAAGATCAAGGAGCTTGAAGCTGCTGGCGATGAAAAGGGTGTTGCTTCGTATAACACCTATAAGGAGAACGCACAGGCAATGTTTGCACAAAGTGGTGCTGCTAGCTGTGAGGTGATGGAGGAGGTCTATGCTCCACAGGTAGAGTCGCATAAGAATGATAAGGAGTACTTGTCCAAGACCATTGCTCTACTTCAGTCTGTTGGTTGTACCGAGAGCAATGTATACTTCGCTATGTCGGAACACCTATTCAATATCGAGCCAACTGCTGACGCCGCCACAGGTATCGCTAATAAGGCCTTTAAGGAGAATAAGTATAGCCGTGCTCGTGAGTACTACGAGAAGGCTATTGAGCTCAGTACTAATGATGTGAAGAAGGGCGAGATCTACTACATGCTCGCAGTGATGAGCTACAAGCAAAATAGCTATAGTGCAGCCCGCACCTACGCCAATCAGGCGATGAACTTCAAGAGTGGCTTTGGTGCCCCAATGCTACTCATAGCCAACATGTACGCAGCTACTGCTAAGAGTATCTACCCAGATGATCCTATCAAGCAGCGTATCGTTTACTGTCTTGCAGTAGATAAGGCACAGCGTGCAAGGTCTATGGACCCAAGCGTTTCTGCAGAGGCAAGCCAGCTGATCAATACTTATAGCCAGCACTTCCCTGCCAAGGAGGATGTATTTATGCACCCTGACCTTGCTCCAGGCGCTTCCTTTACTGTAGGCGGTTGGATTGGTGAATCCACCACTATCCGCACACGATAAGGCTGCCCCACTTCACCCCTGAGGGGCGAAGAGTCTATGAGTGATACCTCATCACGATATATAAGGAAAAGGATACTAGCACAGCCCGGTTTATGGGTCTGTGCTGGTATCCTTTTTTACATTACTTTCTCCCTTTCGGCTTGTAAAAGTAAGAAGGGAGATACCCTTATCAAGGAGGTGGACACACTCCCCTATTCAATGGTGACAAGAGATATCTCTTCGCTCATCTCGGATAGTGGGATTACTAAGTACAAGCTGGAATCACCCGTTTGGTACACCTACAGCGAGCCTGAGGCTAAGTGGTACTTCCCTGAAGGACTATACGTGGAGCAGTTCGATACTCTTTTCCAAACCAAAGCCTCTATCAAGGCAGATACCGCCTACTACTATCAGGATAAAAAGCTATGGGAATTGATCGGTAATGTTGAGGTACTGAGCCGTGAGGGGCAGAGGTACTTTGGACATTCTCTCTACTGGGATGAAGAGCTGGCTGAGGTGTACTCTCACGAGCATACCACAATTATCCCTAGTAATGGTCAGCTTATTGAGAGTAAGTATGGCTTCAGAAGCAATCAGAATATGACGCGCTATGAGCTCTACTCTTCCTACGGACATGTGGATGTGGAGGATAAGCCACTAGCTCCTGCCGATAGCACCGCTGTTGCACCGGATAGTATAGTACCTTCACAGCCATATCAAGCTCCCAAGTCTCCAGCCACTCAAAAGTAGTCTATTAAGCAGCCACTATGATATACTTAGCTATCATCATTTGTTTACTTAGCTCAGCTTTCTTTAGCATGTCGGAGATCAGCTTTGTATCAGCCGATCGGCTCAAAGTAGAGCTGGACAAAAGCAGTCAGAATACCCTCTCTCGCATTGCTACCCACTTCTATAAGAATGGCAGCCGATTTATCACTACGGCATTGGTGGGCAATAACATTGTCAATGTGATCTATGGCCTTTTGGTAGCAAAAGCACTGGAGGAGCCACTCACTGCTTTGCTCCATAATGATATAGGGGTGGTGTTGGTACAGACTATTATCTCCACAGCCTTTGTCATCGTATTTGCCGAATATATTCCAAAGGCGATAGGGCAGGCAAAGCCCAATATCGTGATTCGCATCATCACCTTGCCTTTCTTCTTGATCTACATTATACTCTACCCCATCACCCTACTGATCGGGTGGATTAGCAAGCTATTCTTTAAGCTCTTCGGCGTAAAGAATGAGGATGATACCGTGCAACCTCTCACCAAGGTAGACCTTGATTATTTTATTGAGAGCAACGTCAATCAGCAAGAGAATGCCGATGAAGCTCGTATTCTACAAAATGCCTTGGAGTTCTCCGATATTAAAGTCAGAGACTGTCTAGTGCCACGCAATGAAATTACCGCCGTGGGTGACGATCTCACTCGAGAAGAGCTCATTGAGATATTTGATAAAACGGGCTACTCCAAGCTACCTGTATACAAGGAGGATATCGATGATATTATCGGTTATATCCACAGCATTGAGATGTTTAGGATGGGTGATTCACGTGAGTGGCAAAGCCGTATCCTCCCTACAATCTTTATCCCCGAATCCCTTCCAGCCGAAAACGCATTGAAACAACTAATGCAGAAAAAGCGGAGCTTGGCGATAGTGGTAGATGAGCTAGGTGGTACAGCTGGTATGGTCACCCTTGAAGATATCGTGGAGGAGATCTTTGGAGATATTGAGGATGAGCACGATACTCAAAGGATTGCTATGCGGAAGGTAGGGGAGAATGAATACATCATCTCGGGTAGGGCAGAGGTAGATACTCTCAATGAACAGTTTGATCTACAGATACCTGAGAATGAAGACTATCAGACACTAGCAGGATTTATCCTACATTATAGCCAGGAAATTCCTGATGCAGGGGAGGAGTTTACCATACCTCCGCACTTCCAAATACAAGTGCTAAGGGCTACTGGAAATAAGATAACTTTGGTGCGATTACGTAAGATAGAGTCTTGAGGCAAGACAAGACAATAAAGATATTTAGAGATATGTATAGGACAACAACTTGTGGTGCACTTCGTGCAGCCAACGTCGGAGAGGAAGTAACCCTCGCAGGATGGGTACAGAGAAATCGCCGTATGGGAGGAATGAGCTTCATTGACCTTCGCGATAGATACGGCATCACACAGCTAGTATTTAGCCAAGAGCACAATGCTGAGCTGGCGGAGAAAGCTGCTCACCTAGGCCGTGAGTACGTGATTCAGGTAAAAGGAAAGGTGGCTGAGCGCTCATCGAAAAACGACAAGATAGCGACGGGAGATATTGAGGTGATTGTCACCTCTCTCACGGTGCTCAATCAGTCGGATACCCCTCCATTTACCATCGAAGATCAGTCGGATGGCGGTGATGAGCTACGTATGAAGTACCGCTATCTCGACCTGCGTCGTTCCCCCGTTCGTCGTAACCTAGAGCTACGTCATAGGATGGGCATTGCTATTCGTCAGTACTTAGACGGCCTCAATTTCCTCGAGGTGGAGACCCCAGTACTCATCAAGTCTACCCCCGAGGGGGCTAGAGACTTTGTGGTGCCTAGCCGAATGAACCCAGGTGAGTTTTATGCTCTGCCACAGTCGCCTCAGACGTTCAAGCAGCTACTGATGGTGGCTGGTTTTGACCGCTACTTCCAGATCGTGAAGTGCTTTCGCGATGAGGACCTTCGTGCCGACCGCCAACCAGAGTTTACCCAGATAGACTGTGAGATGTCGTTCGTGGAGCAAGAGGATATTATCAATACTTTCGAGGGGCTAAGCAAGCATCTCTTCCACGAGATCCTAGGGATAGAGCAGACAGAAGCCTACCCACGCATCAGTTGGCATGATGCCATGAAGTACTATGGTAGCGATAAGCCCGACACCCGCTTTGGTATGCGGTTTGTAGAGCTAATGGAAGTGCTGCAGGGGCATGGCTTCAAGGTATTCGATGAAGCAAAGTACATCGGAGGTATCTGCGTGAAAGGCGCTGCTAGCTACACTCGCAAACAGCTAGACCAACTCACGGAATTTGTAAAGCAACCTCAGGTGGGAGCCAAGGGAATGGTCTACGCTAGAGTGGGTGAAGACGGCACGGTAAAGAGCAGTGTGGATAAATTCTACAGCCAAGAGGTGCTCCAACAGTTGGCTAAGACTATGAAGGCAGAGGCGGGCGACTTGATCCTGATACTGAGTGGCGACGATGCGATGAAAACTCGTAAACAGCTCGGTACCCTCCGACTTCATGTGGCCGACCAAGAGGGGCTGCTGGATCCAAATACCTTCTCCTGCCTATGGGTGATAGACTTCCCTCTACTCGAGTGGGACGATGAAACCCAGCGCTACTACGCTATGCACCACCCCTTCACCTCACCAAAGCCCGAGGATATTCCACTCCTCGATACCAACCCAGGCGAAGTGCGTGCCAATGCCTATGATATGGTTATCAATGGTGTAGAAGTAGGTGGTGGCTCTATTCGTATCCACGATAGCCAGTTGCAGAAAAAGATGTTTGAAGTCCTTGGATTTACGGACGAAAAGGCCGAGGAGCAGTTTGGATTCTTGATGAATGCCTTTAAGTACGGTGCCCCTCCTCATGGTGGTATCGCTTATGGTTTCGACCGTTGGGTATCGCTTTTTGCCAAACTGGATAGCATCCGTGACACCATCGCTTTCCCAAAGAATAACTCTGGACGCGATGTGATGATCGATGCCCCTTCTCGCCTCGATCAAGAGCAGCTCGACGAGCTCTCCCTATCGCTCGCACCACAGAAAAAGAATTGATTTAACTAGACAAAACAAATTGACATGAAAAAGATTACAAGCTATTTATCCATTGTAGTACTGACCTTTGCACTCGCAGCGTGCTCTGTGATAGGTGGAAATACCCCCGAAAAGGTGTCAGAGGACTTCTTCAACTACCTCAACCAAGGCAATAAAAGTGAGGCGATGAAATTGATTTCTAGTGATGCCTCAGCCCTAAGCGATACAGAGGTCTCTCTTGCAATAGAGGGATTAAAGGTTGTATCTAAGTCGCTAAAGGTATACAATGCCATTGCGGAGAAAGAGGTCAGCACCAATGTCGCTGATTATGTCTCTTTTGATGAGAAAAGCAAGGAGGATAACCAAGCAACCGTAGAGATGACTATAGATACCAAAGAAGCTATTGGCGATAATGGAGGCCAATACAAAACCTCTACTATCTATCTAGTCAAAGAAGAGGGCAACTGGAAGATCCAAAGCATCCGCTAACCAACTCCCCCTCACTTATAATAAAATACCCGTGGACCGCTTGTCGTTCCACGGGTATTTTATTTGGTCATATGATATATACTAGCTATCTTTGCGGTATAAGAAACAAGGCGGTGTATATTTACGACCCCTGAGGACGAGTCAGGTAGGCGACGGGATATAATACCGCCTTTTTTTATATCAGCTTCAGGGGTTACGCATTAGAAAGGTGTGGTTTCCTAGAAAAGGTTGTCCGACCCACAAGGGGTCGTGGGATGGGCGGTGGATGACCATTAATCCCCCGGTCGTTCGGGCTGTGCCCTCCGACACGGGGGCTACGACAAATCGGACCTCCTCACGGAGGTCCTTACCCATTGATTCTCTGATGAATATCTCATGGCAAGACTCTTCTAATGCGTAACTCCCAACCTATTCTTCTTCAGTAGCTACTCATTAGATAGTCTCTTATATCTTATACCGACGAGCCTGCTCCAGCTCCCGCTTCATATCTCGCTCCTTGAGATCTTGGCGCTTGTCGTATTGCTTCTTACCCCTTGCCACACCTATCTCCAGCTTGGCAAGCCCCTTAGCATTGATATAGAGCTTTAGTGGCACAATGGTCAGCCCCACATTCTTCACCACCTCCGCCAGTTCCCTTATCTCCTTTTTATTGAGGAGTAGTTTCCGGTCACGCCGAGCCGTGTGGTTATTGTAGCTACCATAGAAGTACTCAGGGATATAGATATTCTTAGCCCACACCTCCCCACGGTCCACGATACAAAACGTATCCACCAGAGAGGCCTTGCCCAGGCGTAGCGACTTGATCTCGGTCCCCAGCAACACCAATCCAGCAGTGTAGGTATCGAGTATCTCATAGTCAAAGGTAGCCCGTCTATTCTTAATCAACACACGAGTCCCAAACTTCGCCTTATCTTTATTCTTCTTCGCCATAACTCCGCAAAGTTAATCAAATCCACCGACACCACCTACGCCTCCACCTTGTGGCGATAGGGGTCCCCCTGCAAAGCACAACTCAAACGATACAGAAGAATGGGAGAAAATAATGCCTCAAAGCCCGATTTATAACGGCTTGATATCCACCGCCATATAGAGGTGAAAACTGAGTTGCAACTAACCGATCGACGAGTTGCAACTAAACAATTGCCGAGTTGCAACTAAGCATTTGCTTTGTTGCATCTCCACTTTTACCCTACTTGCATAGAGGTTTTATAGAGGTACTTCATTGAATGATCAGGTGTTCGTGCTGCGCCTCTAGCACATGGGCTACGACAAGTCGGTCTGACTGATAACTTAAGTATATACTTCTAATGCGGATGCTCTACTTTTAGAGATAGGGCTAAAGGCATTATGATAATCAATTTGATCCTTTCATACAAAGGATGATTCCCCATCATACGACTAATCAAAGGGTTCAATACAATGAAACTCCTAATGCATTAGTGCCAAGATTCTATTGATTGTAATGCTATTAGATAAATTATTGCTAACTTTGGGTGTAAAAGCAATAAGTGTTGTTAATGTTTTGATGTGTTAACAGTAAAACTTTATCAGATTATAGCTCATTAAAGTCTGTGGATAACACACACTAACGACTAACAATCTATCCTACTTTTAGTAAAACTTAAAACAACAAACAGTATGAAAATGGTCAAAACTTATGCTGCAGGCTGGGTGCGGTATACGATCTTATCCCTTCTGCTTGCACTATGGGTAGCCCCATCTGCACTAGCTCAGACCGTGACCGTTACTGGTACGGTTCACGATACCGAAGGGTATGAAGTGATCGGTGCTTCAGTAACCGTAGTAGGGCACCAAGGTCTAGGCATTGCCACCGACCTCAATGGAGCTTTTAAGTTGCAGAATGTACCCTCTAATGGCACTCTGCGCATCTCCTTTGTAGGTATGAAGACTCAAGACATCCCGCTTAATGGGCGTACCCACTTAGAGGTGATTCTGGAGCCCGATAATGAGCTTCTTGACGAAGTAGTGGTGACCGCTCTCGGAATTAAGCGTGAGAAGAGGTCGCTCGGCTATGCTATTCAGGAGCTAAAAGGTGAGGACCTTCTCTCCTCTAGAGAGTCCAATGTCACCAATGCTCTTTCAGGTAAGATCGCAGGTCTTCAAGTAGTCAAAGGTGGTGGCGGTATTGCCGGCTCCTCAAAAATTGTACTCCGTGGTAATAACTCCCTAACGGGCGATAACCAACCGCTCATCGTGGTGGATGGTGTGCCAATGGACAACTTTACAGGAGCTTCCAATAATGACTTCTGGAACCCCTCTCTTGATATGGGTAACGGATTAGGCGACCTCAACCCCAATGATATCGCCTCCATGTCGGTCCTCAAGGGAGCTAGCGCAGCAGCCCTTTATGGCTCACGGGCAGGAAATGGTGTGATATTGATTACCACCAAGAGTGGACAGGCTCAGAAGGGGCTTGGCATCAGTATCCATTCTACCACGGGCTTTGAAACCATATTTATGGTACCTAAGGTACAGAAAAGCTATGCCCAAGGCTCGTATGGTGTGTTTGATACCGAATCGGGTGCTAGCTGGGGACCTAAGATTGAGGGTCAAGAGGTCACCCACTGGGATGGCACTAAGGCACCTCTAGCATATTATGACAATATTGCCAACTTCCTCAACACAGGTATCAATACCCAAAACTCTGTAGCACTCTCTAGACAACTAGGCAAAGGCTCATCGGTATACGCTTCGATTACCCACTCCTATAATAAGGATATGACTCCAGAGTCAAAGCTCAACCGTCTCAACATGATCACAAGGTTTGTCTCTAAGTTTGGAGCCGATGATGCTTGGACCGCCGATGCCAAAGTTCAGTACATCAATACCAATGTACATAACCGCCCCATCGCAGGTAACCGCTCCGAAAACTACTTCGGAACACTCCTCACCATGCCTGGCAACGTAGATATCACACAGCTTAGCCAAGCCGTTAATGATATGGGATACCATATCTGGTACAATCCAAAGTCAGGGCTCAACCCTTACTGGGCTACTAAGTACAGTCAAAATGATGACCAGCGTGACCGCTTCCTGATTAGCGGTTCGCTAAAGTATCAGTTTACAGACTGGCTATCGGCAGAGATCCGTTCTGGTGCAGATATCTACACCACCAACAACGAGAGTAAGATGTATGCCTACGGACCTATCAAGGCCAATGGCTCCTACAGCACCTCCAAGGATGTATTTAAGGAGACCAACCACAGCTTCCTGATTACCGCTGGCAAGGATGAGCTATTTGGTGACTTCGGTCTTCACGGAACCTTCGGAGGTAACTTGATGCACCGCAGCTTCTCTAGTATTGGTGTGACAGTTGGTGAATTGACCGTCCCCAACCTCTTTAGCGTCAATAATAGCAAGGGAATGCCTGCACTACCACAGTCAGCGAGTGAGCACAAGATCAATTCACTCTACGGAACGTTGCAGCTCAATTACGCTGGTATGGTCTATCTTGATCTCACCGGTCGTAACGATTGGTCCTCTACATTGAGCAAGGCCAATAGATCCTTCTTCTATCCATCGGCCAGCCTTTCATTCATCTTCTCAGATGCGCTCAGAAAAGCGACAAGTAGCGACCTATCGTGGCTTACCTTTGCCAAGATTAGAGGTTCGTACGCATCAGTGGGTAACGACATGGGCCCTTACCAGCTCTACAATACCTACTCCATTAATAAGGATCCTAACGGCAATGTGGTAGCCTCCAAAAATGAAGTGCTGTTCAACCCAGACGTAAAGAGTGAGCTGATCCACTCTTGGGAGCTGGGATTAGAGGCAAAACTATTGGATAGCCGCCTCAATTTTGACCTCGCTTTCTACAAGTCCAATGCCGTTAATCAGCTACTCAATATCCCAATCAATGGTCTTGAAGGATATAAGTATAAAAAGATCAATGCTGGAGATATTGAGAATAAGGGATTTGAGTTGATGGTTAATGCAGTCCCTGTCATCACTAATGACTTCACATGGGACCTTACACTCAACCTCTCCAAGAACGTCAATACGGTTAAGGAGCTAGCAGAGGGCGTGACACAGTACCAGCTAGGAGCCTTTGACAATGTCCATGTACTTGCCGCTGCTGGCGAGCGCTATGGTGTGATCTACGGAACCAAGTTTGCTAGAGTAGAGGACGAAAAGAGTCCTTACTACGGCAAGGTAATAGTAGATGAAGAGGGTATTCCTACCGCAGCACCAGGTTCACATTTCCTAGGCAATCAGCAACCCGACTTTATGGCCGGTATTACCAATACCTTTACCTACAAAAACCTCTCTCTCAGTTTCCAGATTGATGGTCGCTTTGGAGGTAAGATATTCAGTTTCACCAACCGTATGCTTAAGGCCAATGGTCGCTCCTATGTGACGGCACCTGATGGTAATAGAGATAAGATCACTTATGATGGCGTACAGCTCGTCAATGGTAAGTATCAGCCTAATACTGCTAAGACCGATCCTCAAGACTTCTGGACCAAGCTAGAGAGCAGGAGTAGTGGCAACGTAGGTATCACTGAGGAAAACCTTTTCGATGCCACCAACATCAGGCTTCGTAACCTCTCAATCAACTACGTGCTACCACATAAGCTGCTCGACGGCACAGCTATTCAGGGTGCTTCCATAGGGCTCTCTGCCAATAACCTCTGGATGATTAAGAGCTATATGGATGGTGTCGATCCTGAGTCGGTGTATGCGACTGGCTCCAATGCTGTAGGACTAGAGGCGCTTGCCCCACCTACCAATCGCTCTTATTATATCAACCTATCGATTAACTTTTAAGCCTAATAAGAGAATAATATATTTATGAAACATCTTAATATTATACTTGTAGGACTGGCGACACTCCTCTTAGGTGGCTTGGTAACTGCATGTAGCGACTTTGACGACCTTAATAGAAGTCCTTTCGAAGCGGGTGCCAACCAAGTACAGGTGGAGTACTTTATCAATAATGCCATTATTAGTGCACAGATGAATCCCGACGTGGCTGAGCGTTCCTTTGTCCTCTATTGGAAGGATGCTGGCCATATGGATCGCGTCGGGTCACTCTCTCAAAACTTCACCAACGACGGGTGGACTCAAGCTTACTTTGACCAAGTAACCTCTTGGCTCACCCACATCAATTCTGCTATCTCTCTATACCAAGAGCAGAAGGCAGAAGGTAATACCAAGACCTATAGCAATAATCTCTATCAAGTGGCACGTATTTGGCGTGTCTACCTGATGAGTGAGTTTACCGACAACTTCGGTACCATGCCTATCAATAGCTTCCAGGGAGAAAAGGTACAGTTCAATACCACTGAAGAGGTTTACACCTTTATGCTCAAGGAGCTCAAAGAGGCAGTGGCTGGTTTTGACACCAATACCGTGAGTGGCGACATTACTAATCTGGACCCTGCTTATGGTTACGATTTCGATAAGTGGGCAAAGTATGGCAACTCGCTGCGTATGCGACTAGCAATGCGTATCTCAGGAGCCAATCCTACTTTAGCAAAAACTGAGTTTGAAGAGGCCGCTAAGGGAGGTAAGTATATCTCCACCTTTGATGATAACTTTGCCGTCCAAGAGCGCCCAGGTTGGGATGCGCTTACCGGTGTGATGAGCCGTGAGTGGAATATGCAATACCTCTCTCCTACGCTCAATAACCTCTATCTCGGTCTCGGTGGTATCACTTCCGAGACACAGGTAGGTGCCTATGCTAGAGCAGCTGTAGCCAAACTTAATGAAGGTCGTAAAAAACCTATCACTCTTAAGTTCTGTGATCCTGATTATATGGGCGTTAAGTGGGAAGGCTACTTCAGCAGCAAAACTAATGACCCATCAGCAGGATATTGGAGCGATGGACTGCCCTATAGTATTGACCCACGTGCTTACAAGGGTTATAATATTCCTGGTGATATTAATAATCCACACTTCAATAAGTACCCCTCATGGGCAACGGGTAATGTAACCAATACTGAGCGGGCACTTCTACTGCCAAAGCCTGAGGGTGTAGAGAAGCAAGATACACTTGTGGTAGTTAATTCAGCTTTCGCATGGAATACCTCCACGCCAGGCAATTGGGGTGAGATGGGGTCTATCAACAGGGTCTATAGCTTCCCAGGCTCTATGCCAAGGCTAGTCAATGAGTTTAGGAATAGTAGCATGAAGCGCGTATTCTTTGGCTCTTGGGAGAGCTACTTCCTTTTGGCCGAAGCAGCCCTTAATGGGTGGTCGGTAGGAATCGACGCCAAGGAGGCGTACGAAGCTGGTATCAAGGAGAGCTTCACCTACTGGGATAAGTGCTTCCCAGATAATACGATCTCAAAATATCTCACTGATTACCTTGCCTCTGAGGAGTACAATAGAGTGGGTACCTCTGTGAGCTGGGATCATACAGCTGAGCCACCAGCTACTAAGGAGGTTAGCTATCTCGATGCCAAAACAAAGGAGATGAAAGAGACCACCTTTACCTATCCTGCTAATCAACTCTATAAGAATGGACAGGTGAAGAATGACCACCTCACCAAGATCATCACACAGAAGTTCATCGCACAAGTGCCATGGTTGCCACTCGAGACATGGAGTGACCATAGAAGACTTGGCTTGCCATTCTTTGAGAACCCCGTAGTGGAAAAGACCATCGAAGGCTTCGATGCACTGACCACTACCAACTATATGGAGAGCAAGTGGGAGTTCTTCCCACAGAGGCTACCATTCCCTACCTCTCTTAAGAATAACGTGCCTGAATCCTATAAGGACGCAGTGGATAAGCTGGGAGGACCAGACAACATATACACTAAAATGTGGTGGTCTGCAAAACCCTAAGAGGTTCATTAAATAATTAATCCTCCACTTGGAGGTAATAAGAGAGCCACTTCTAGATCGCTAGAAGTGGCTCTCTGCATACAATAGTCTTATTTCAACACCACCTGGGGAAGGGCGAAGGACCTCACGGGAGTCCTTACCTCATCGGGGGTGTCTTTATCGCGGGCACCTTATCGGACAGGTCGGAAAAACGATGCCTCGTCCGATTTGTCCGATTTGTCCGATAAGGCACCACCGATAAGGTACCCCCAGCCAAAGCATCCGACAGGGTGCCATTCAGCTAGCCCTCGGTCAAGACTCGCAGAGCCATTCTACAACTTCCAGAAGTGTGCAACTGGGTTGCGAGCGATAATATCTACCTTTGCGGGCGGAAGGGGGAAGTGATTAGTATATAGTGTATATCTTATGAGGCGATTATTTTTGTTGGTATCCCTACTGATGATGGTAGGCGTTTTGGGAGTTTCGGCACAGGAGCTCCGAGGAGTAGTTTATGACGAAGCTGGGGACCCCCTTCCCTATGCCACCATTAAGGTGAAAAGCATCGGGGAGGGCAAGGTGCTTACTGGGGGCGTAACTCGTGACGATGGCTCTTTCGCATTACAGATAGGCAATCATCAGTTACCACTATTGCTCGAGGCGAGTTTGATCGGCTTTGCTCCAAAAGAAGTGAAGTGCGATAGTTTCTCTACTTATCAGATCGTGCTGGAGGAGAGTGCCCTAGTGCTAGAAGAGGTCTCCGTCACTGCCAATCGCATCACACACCGAATGGTGGCTGGCGGTATCAGCACCTCCATAGAGGCCTCACCGCTCGCACACCTCTCGGATATCTATAGCGTGCTCCGAGGAGTGCCATTAGTTGAGATCGAGGGTACTGAGGTACGGGTAGCCGGCAAAGGGACCCCCATCATTTACATCAATGACCGACTGATGACCGACCCCAATCAGCTACGCAATCTCAAGCCTTACCTCATTCGTGATATTGAGGTACTCACCAATCCTGGTGCCAGGTATAGCTCTTCTACCGAGTCGGTGATCAAGATCTACACCAAACGAGAGCAAGGTACTGGCCTCAGCGGTGAGGCAAAGCTTGATCTTTTTAATCAGATTGGTAGCCCTATAGGTTATCAACCCTATCTTCGCCTTAATTATCGGCTCAATAATTGGGACTTCTTCACCAGTGTGATGTACCAAGATGAGCAGACCAATCACTCCTTCCCCTCTCTTCGCACACACGGCAAAACTGATCAAAGCGAGTGGATCAATCAATCCACCACTAAGCACAAAGAGGGTGTGCAGACACAGGAGTATACCATTGGTGTCAATTACGAAGATGATGTGCAGAGTGCAGGATTTAGGTATCGTATTGCTGCCGAAAAGGAGGATTCTTGGATGTTCTCCGACCTCACCAGTCACCATCTGAAGCCTGCTCCCGAAGTGGTAGAGCGCTACTTTAGCAAGTCCCAGACCTTGAAACCATGGAATATCTCACACCGCCCCAATCTATACTACCTTAGGAGGTTTGGGGATTGGAAGGCACAACTTGACCTCGACTACTACCAGACTAGCATGAGCCAATCTACCGAGAAAGCAGATGAAGGGCATACCGAGGCGTACGAGCTTTCGGGCGTGGAGAATAGGCATGGAGCCAAGTATCAATCGGCAGGTGCACGTTTAGACGTCGCTGGACCACTCTGGGGCGGTCGCCTTGAATTGGGTGGTGAGTACTCTAAGGTACATAACCGCTTCTATAATCAGCTAGATGCCAGTCTCAACCTTAGCGATCTAGATAGCGAGCAGAGGGAGCAACTACTAGCGCTTTACCTGGAGTATCAGCACAAAATAGCCTCCGAATGGCATCTTACTGCTGGGGTGCGTATGGAGCACCTCGAGAATAAGTATATAGATAAGGGGATATTAGATCCCGATAAGAGTCATACTACTACCAATCTATTTCCCACACTAGCAGTCACAGGACGCCTGTGGGGCGTACGTACGGAGCTCTCCTTTAGGAGCCGTATCCACCGACCTAGCTATATTCAGCTACAGCCACAGTATCTATACGTGAGCCGATACGAGTACAAAGTGGGCGACCCAAACCTCAAGGACGCCATAGACTACTCTACCGCCCTCACCTTCAATAAGAGCTGGTTGACCACCATCCTGAGCCATACCTATAGCCGCGACTGTCTCACTCCAGAGACAGGGCTATTTACCGACCCCACTACTGGAGTGGTACGCCCTTATATTACCCTCTTCAAGACGGTCAATGCCCCTCCACATCACGGCCTATCGGCAGCAATGGTAGCTAGCCCTACCATTAAGTGGTGGAAGCCCACCTTTACCCTACGTCTCTCCAAGATGATCGGCTACGACCTTTGGAACTTCGAGGAGCGGATCACTAATCGTAAGGCAACCCTTGCCCTCAGCGTGGCCAATCAATTTACACTCCCCAAGGAGATCAGTATGGTGTTCAACGTAGGTTACACCCCCTTTGGCAACGAGGATAATATGGAGTTCACCGCTCCTATCCTCACCAGCTATGCCGAGATCTCCAAGCGGTGGCTTAAGGAGCAAAACCTCATCACCACCCTCTCCGTGAGCAATCTCTTCAATACCACCCACTCCGTACGTACCGCCACTAGATACAGCGTGATGGAATCCACCGAGCGCGTGCCACCACGTATCGCCTTCACCATCTCCTACCGCTTCAATAGCTCCAAGGATAAGTACCAAGGCACCGGCGCCCTCGAGTCAGTCATCGACCGTATGAAAGTGGGTCACGACTAATCAGTGCCTCACCAAAAGGTACCTCACCAGACAAGTCGGACAGGTTGGCAAATCATCGCCACTGTCCGACTTGTCTGCTTTACCTGTTCTGTCTGATAATGGGTAACTCTCCAGGGGTTACGCATTAGAAGAGAGTATTGTACGAATGATCATATACAAGCTGTTGAAGATAATGGAGTAAGGACCTCGGCAGAGGTCCCTCTTAAATAAGCACAGGTCAAAGGGGCGTTAGCCCCGCATGACCTGTGTGCAAGAGCATATTCACCACCTCGTTGACCCCGGCTGAGGGGTCAGATCTAGAGATAGGGTTGTCCGACCCCTCGGCCGGGGTCGCAAGGATATTTTACACCTATCTGTCTTGTCCTAGAAAAAGTTGACTCATAGATAGATTTTTATGAGTAAGTTTGTAAAAAGGAGTCAACTCCAGAAGATTTATTTTGACCGAGTTATTCACCTCTATTTTGAGGAAAACTTAGGTTACACCCAGATTTCACACCTTGTTCCTATTGGTAGGACTACGATCCTGGAGTGGGTTCATAGGTACCTAGATTCTGGGTTAGACGAAGTTATAGAGATGAAGGCGAAGAAAAAGAAGAGACAAGAAGAGCACCGCGGATATCGTAGGTATTA
>NZ_AQVC01000046.1 GCF_000372405.1 Porphyromonas somerae DSM 23386
TCCTATCAATAAGTCATTATAATAGTGTGACAATCTAAAAGCACCAATGATCTTATTGGTTTCCATCGGAGATTGAAAAGAGCTCTTTGTTGGATTGTAGTTTTTAATGGCAGTAGGTAAGTAGGCGAGGGCTACCCTCTCCACCNACTTCCATTCATCGGCAGGNGTNGNTGGCACAGACCANTGACCNTTNNCCNATCGCTTTGCTACTAGTGGTATTGCCTTGTTGCCATCTTTTGTTATCCCCCATAGCTTCACCTCGTCACCATTCTTCCACTCATTAACTAGCTTTCCATTAGCAATGACCCCTCCGCTTGTTAGGGAAAGAGCTAGTCTAATCTCTCCACTAGGAGTGGGTGACGGAGTAGGGGGAGGTGTTGGCTCGGGAGGAACTGGTCTGTCCTTTCCGTTACAACTTACCAATGCCATACACCCCACTATTGTATATAGTGCTGCCTTCGCAAATAGCCTCCTTTGCGAGCTCCGTTCCAATTGATTTGTTATCCGCTTCATAATTATACAGTTTTTATTTGGTTTGTCAATATACTATTTTATCTTTATAAGTGATTGGCACTCATCTTCTTTCTCATACCTAAAGATACCACTTTTTCACCAATCCACCAAACATTTCGACCACTTTTTAGTCCTCCAACTAGCTGCTATATAACAACTTATATCAGCGGTTCCCAATTTATTTATTCCTCTCCCTTTTTCTCTTTTACATCCTCACTCTCATGCGGCAATTGTGAGTGTGTTGGGGTGGGTGTAAACCATAGCTACCTTTGTGTACATATCTTATCGCTTTGAAGTATAAGCGAACATTTTATTAGTTAGAATTAATTAGAAAATAATTTAGAGAGGGTGGAGATGTGAGATCTGCACCCTCTTGCTTTGTTGTGACCATTCGTATGCGGCAATTGGAAGAAGTTGCACCCTCCTCTATATGAGGCTACCTTTGTTACGTACAATTTTAATGAATTCTTTTCTTTGGGAGGGCGGAGATGCGAGGTCTCCGTCCTCTTGTCTTTGCTGTAACCTTTGCTCCGTTCCCATCTCTTTTTTTTCGTCACCCTAAATTCAATCGTATGCGGCAATTGGAATAATGAGTTTATGGGTTGCCGACTACCTATCTTTGGCGTATAAATAGATTGATAGTTTATTTTATAACATTACAAATAGAGATAAGATTATGAAAAAAAGATTTTTGTCCAATAGTTGGACTAGTTTAAGGAAGCTGTATTACTTCGGTTTTTTGGGATTGTTACCTGCAACAGACTCCTTTGCACAAGGACTCTCACAGGTAAATGCAGAGCTCGGTAAGGTTACGGAGAAGCTTAGAACAACTGTTGCCAATGTTATTAGAGTAGTTCAAGTACTTGTGGGTATCTTGGCTGTAGTGGCTCTAATTGCCTTGGTTGTTAAGTTCAAAGGGGGCGTCCATGAGGCTAAGAAGAAGCAGATGATGTGTGTTGGTGGTCTTGTGGTTTTCTTCATTGTGATTAGCACTGTTAAGACCTTTATTAGTGTTAAGTAAGGACCTAGCTAAAGCTACTTTACTAGTAATGATGGTTGGAGCTAGACTGTGTTAGAGGCTTCAATGTGTTGAGTTGCATAGCTCAAAACGCCTGGGTAAATGGTAGCTTGACCTATAAACGGAAGCGTATGAAAACAGATAAAATGATGGTGTTGCCTACCTCAAAAAGAGCTGTGAGGCAGTGTGCCAACGAATGGTAAAATGGGAGCGTCTACTTTTCTCGGTGCAATGATCTTATCAGGTAACTTGTGAACGTAGAGCAGACTATAACTGCCAAAGACCATCTGATTAGAGTTGGAAGCCCTCCTTAATAAATCTTGTGGTACGCCATTATGACGTGAAAAAGTAAGTTGACAATGAGGTGTTAATGATCCCTCATTAATAGGCTGATATATAGTATATTATATCGGTCTTAGTTTAGTTGCAACTCGTTGATTGCTTAGTTGCAACTCGTCGATTGCTTAGTTGCAACTCGCTGATTGCTTAGTTGCAACTAAACTTTTGTCTTGATAAATCATAGATTTACACCTAAAGTTGAGAATGTTGCACGAAGTGCCTTTCTCGCACATTTGATTCAAATGTGCTGAGACTTTGCACGAAGGATGAGATGCAAGGCAACCGTTAGGGGGCCAAGGTACCTAAATAGGCCTGAGGATGAGGGCAAGGTGCACGTAGGACACCAAGGCCTACCTGACCGAAGGGAGCGTACTCACGTACGTGACCTAGGCCGCATTCCGAAAGCAACGCCGCAGATCGCCTTCGTGCAACAGTCTCAAGGTTAGTGGCGTTTTTATTTGGTATAAGAAGTCATTCTGTTTGATACGAGAAACATTTTTGTTTGGTACGAGAAACATTTTCGTTTGGTACGAGAAACATTTTCGTTGGATATTTCTCCGATAATTCTTCTCTAAGATCAATTGAGTGGCTAATCTTTTGGACTTTAAGCGGTTAATATATTGTATAGACCAAACTTTTTATCTACCTTTGCAAAAGTTTGTACTCTATAAGAGAAAAATAGGGTGGAAACTAAAGATAAAGCCTTGCGTTGTCAAGGTAGAGATGTAACATTATTTTATTCACCAATTTTTTAAATGAAAAATTACTACGAAGAAGTAAAGCCTTTGGAAGGCTTTGATTGGGACAGCTTCGAGCGCGCTACGGAGGAGTCTCCTGAGAGCATCAAGAAGATGGAAGAGCAGTACGCTGCTACAATGGGAGAGGTTTCTGAAGGCGAGATTGTGACTGGTACGGTAGAGTCTATCTCTAAGCGCGAAGTTATTGTCGACGTAGGTTTTAAGTCTTTTGGAGTTGTATCATCAGCGGAGTTCCGCTACAATCCCGACTTAGCTGTTGGAGACAAGGTAGAGGTTTATGTTGAGGTACAAGAGAACAAGGAGGGTCAGCTAATCCTTTCGCATCGTAAAGCTATGCAGGCACGTGCTTGGGAGCGTATCAACGAGGCAATGGAGAAGCAAGAGGTTGTTAAGGGCTTCATCAAGAACCGCACTCGCGGTGGTATGATCGTAGAGATCTTTGGTATCGAGGCATTCCTACCAGGTTCTCAGATTGATGTGAAGCCTATCCGCGACTTTGATGAGTTTGTTGGAAAGACTATGGAATTCCGTATCATCAAGGTTAATGAGGAGTATAAGAACGTAGTTGTATCACACAAGGCACTGATCGAAGAGGAGCTTGAGGCTCAGAGATCTGAGATCATCTCTAAGCTTGAGAAGGGTCAGGTACTTGAGGGTACGGTTAAGAATATTGTGCCTTACGGTGCGTTTATCGACCTTGGTGGTGTGGATGGTCTTATCCATATTACCGACCTATCATGGGGTCGTATCCGCACTCCAGAGGAGGTGGTTTCTCTTGACGAGAAGATCAATGTGGTGATCCTAGACTTCGACGAGGAGCGTAATCGTATCGCCCTTGGTCTGAAGCAGCTCACTCCACACCCATGGGACAGCCTTGATGAGAATCTGAAGGTTGGCGATAAGGTAGAGGGTACTGTAGTAGTGATTACTGAGTATGGTGCATTTGTAGAGGTACTGCCAGGTGTTGAGGGACTTATCCACGTAAGTGAGATGTCTTGGACTCAGCACGTACGTAGCCCACACGATCTTCTGAAGGTGGGTGAGAAGGTAGAGGCACAGATCCTTACTCTAGATCGTGAGGATCGTAAGATGAGCCTAGGTATCAAGCAATTGACTCCTGACCCATGGGCTGATATTGAGTCTAAGTATCCTGTAGGTTCACGTCACACTGCTAAGGTTCGCAACTTTACCAACTTTGGTATCTTCGTAGAGTTTGAGGATGGTATCGATGGCCTAATCCACATCAGTGACCTTTCTTGGACTAAGCGTATCAAGCACCCAAGTGAGTTCACAAAGATCGGTGATGATATCGATGTAGTTGTTCTTGAGATAGATAAGGAGAACCGTCGTCTCAGCCTTGGTCACAAGCAGACCACTACAGATCCATGGGAGAACCTTGGTACTGTATTCTCTGTAGGTACTATTCACCAAGGTAAGATCGTAGAGCTTCTAGACCGTGGCGCAGTGATTGAGCTACCTCACGGAATTGAGGGCTTTGCAACTCCTAAGCACCTTGTGAAGGAGGATGGCAAGCAAGCTGAGCTTGGTGAGACTCTTGACTTTAAGGTGATTGAATTCAATAGCGACTCAAAGCGCATCATCCTTAGCCACAGCCGTATCCGTGAGGATCAGGAGAAGGGCGCTCGCCAAGAGGAGAGAGCTGCTGCACAAGCCACTCGTGAGATGATTCGTCAGGAGAGTGCTCAGGCAGAGAAGTCTACCCTAGGTGATATCGATGCACTTGCTGCACTTCGTGATAAGATCGAAAAGGCTAATAGTGAGGAGTAATATCTGGAGCTATTGCTAGATAATTAATTAAATGGGGCGGTTTGTCTACGACGAGTCGCCCCATTTCTATTCTTTTACTTGACTATGAAGAATTATAAAGAGATCATCTACTACTCCTTAATTGGAGTACTGGTCTTAGGGTTGATCTGCACTCATATTCCTACCCTGGCACCACTAGGGTCGTGGGTGAGTCCACCAATTGCACTATTGCTCGGACTTATCTTTGCACTTTCATTCGGAAATATCGCCCCCAAGCTAAATAAGGCTATGAGCAAATACCTACTTCAGTACTCGGTGGTGGGTCTCGGTTTTGGTATGAACCTTTATAGCTCTGTAGCAGCAGGTAAGGAGGGTATGGTATTCACTATTATTTCGGTTATCGGTACCATGGTGGTGGGCTGGCTTCTAGGAAAGTATGTGTTCAAGATAGATACCAATACCGGTTACTTGATTAGCTCTGGTACGGCAATCTGTGGTGGAAGTGCCATTGCTGCTGTGGGACCGATTGTGGGGGCTAAGAGTGGACAGATGTCGGTGGCACTAGGAGTTATTTTTATCCTCAATGCGATTGCTCTATTTATCTTCCCTCCTATCGGTAGAGCTATAGGAATGAGTCAGCAAGACTTCGGATTATGGGCTGCCATTGCCATCCACGATACCAGTTCTGTGGTAGGAGCTGGCGAGGCTTATGGAGATATTGCTCTACAAGTGGCTACTACGGTGAAACTTACTAGAGCCTTATGGATAGTGCCCTTAGCATTAGTCACCTCGTTTATTTTCAAACAGAAAGGGCAAAAGATTGCTGTTCCTAGGTTTATCCTATTCTTTATCTTAGCAATGCTTATCAATACCTTCCTATTGGGAGATTATCCTACATTTGGAGAGGTAGTAAGCAAGATTTCGAAGCAATGCCTAAATGTAGCCCTCTTCTTTATTGGTGCTGGGTTGTCTCGTGATGTACTCAAGTCAGTCGGGGCAAAAGCTCTTTTCTTAGGAGTTACCTTGTGGATCCTAATAGCCACTGGTACCCTCTGCTATATTTACTGGGTCTAGTTAAATGATATAGAAGCTCCTAAGGAGTTTTTGTTGGAAATAAAAAACCGCTCAAAGCCAGTGTATTAGGCTCTGAGCGGTTTCTTTGTCGCGGAAGCGGGGGGATTCGAACAAATCCCGTCCAGCCGTTGCTACATCTATATATTCATAAAGCTCAAACGCATCACTGTAGCAAAATTGTAGCTAGCAATTGAACTCGTTTTGACTACTTCAGTGAACACCAAATGAACGCCATCATTCGCTCGTTTCTTCGGTACAAATGTAGTAAAATAAGAACTATCTGGCAAGTGTTTGATTGACCCTCTTTTAGCCACATTTTTGCTACATAAGCGGTGCAAGGTGCAAGCCCCATATATATAGGGGCTTGCACCTTGCACCGCTACGTTTCGCAACTTCCTCTCTCCTATTACTAATAGTTTTTTGAGATGCGAATACTCAACTATTAGTGGCTTGATATTTTTACAAGATAGAACTTTGTCGTTGCGCCTTATGTAATAACTTAATTGTATCCGCTATGAGCTTCATACAAACATAATAACAAACCAAATTACCGCCCTTGCATTTCATGCAAGTTAGTATGCATTTGGTGCACAATAATGCGTGTAGCGAGTTGGCAGTATGTAAAAGCTGGGGTAACTTAGAGTATATGAATACGATACAAGAATTCATTAAAGCCCTGAGACAAGAAAGGGGGATAAATCAATCGGAATTGGCTGACATTCTTAATGTTAGCCAAAGTACTCTTTCACGCTGGGAAAGGGGTATAGGGCGCTTGACAGAAGAGCAAATTCTTCTAATTGCAGATGCCTTCAAGATTGACCCACGAAACATTTATGCATTTCTTGCATCTTCGGGGAGTCAGCAAACGATTGCCATTTTTAGAGTGGAAATAATGACAAGGGAGCTACATAAGCTATTCCTTCAGTTCATTGCTGAACAAGATCCCAGTATGATTAAAATAAACCAGTTAAGCGAAGATAAACTATGGATGTAATCGCCATGGAAAGCGAAGCTTTCAATGAGCTCATAAAACGGATCAAGCGAATAGAAAGTTTTATAGAGAGAAGTTCTGCTGTTCTACAAAGCATTGATGAAGAGCTTGAGATGACAACATTTGATGTGATGCAAACACTCAATGTGTCTAAGTCGACTCTCTATAGATGGAGGAAAAAGCAAATGATACAATATCGGTTTACCGAAAGCGGCGATGTCCGATATTCGTATAAGTCTCTATACAATTCAATCAAAGGGAACTATCTACGCATCACAGGATCGACAATAGAAGAGTGTTTGACTAATATGAATAACTACAAAGACAACATCATCTTGTGTTGTTGCTCCAACAAATTACAACCCAAAGAAGAATGATAGACAAAAAACAAATACTTGAACTTACAGCTGGAGGGCTAAATGTGTTTATCCACTATCTTGGCTTTCCAGTGAATGTACACAAAAACTTTCTCAGTCCTTTTTATGAAGACACAAAACCTTCATGCCATATTTACTTTGACGCAAAAAGCGATTGTTATAAGTTTCATGACCATGGAGATCCTAGCTATTCAGGAGATTGTTTTTGGTTCGTGGGAGAACTCTATAATCTGTCTGTACGGGTAGATTTTAGAAAAATCCTTCAACAAATAGTTGTGGACCTAAGACTACCTATCAGAAGCGATGAAGTCCTTGATAGAGTAGCCCTAACTAATAAAGCTATACGGATATCTAATCCAAAGACAGTACAACCTATTCCAAAATCCAGTAAAGCTAGGCTTTACTCTCTTGAACCACTCCCCTTTACAAAGGGGTTTCTAGACTATTGGAGCAAATATGGTATCACCGAAAAAACTTTGAAGAGGTATGGAGTTATCAATCTTCAGAAACTCTCTTCTATCAATAGTGAAGGGAATGAGTTTTCTCTAATAGCTAAAGAAACAGAACCTATTTTCGGGTATCAAGGGAAAGACTTCATTAAAATATATCGTCCATTTAGTACTCGCTTAAAGTTTCTCTATGGTGGCGAGAAACCGTCTCTTTACTGCTTCGGGCTTGATCAGCTGCCAGCTAAAGGAGATGTCATTTTTATTACGGGAGGAGAAAAAGATGTCCTCTCTCTTTCTGCTCACGGTTTTAATGCGATTTGCTTTAATAGTGAGACTTCTCAAATACCAAAGAAAATCGTTGAAGGATTGACCCTTAGATTTAAGCATGTTGTGCTACTATACGATGTCGATGAAACTGGTATTCGAGAAGTTGCCAGACAGAAATTGGAACTTCAAGAGTACAAGATCTATTCTCTGCGTCTGCCATTAGTGGGTAGTAAGTATGAGAAAGACATATCCGATTTTTTTGCTCTCGGGCATACAAGTTATGAGTTAAAGGATTTACTCTCCCAACTTCTCAAGAGTTTGTATGCTGAAACACTTATGATTATGAAATCCTGCGAACTAGACTACTCTAATCCCCCGCATGTCTCAAATTCAATTGTATCTATCAATGATGTTCCTCTAGGATCCCAAGATAATCTATTGTGTATTACAGGGGGTGAAGGTACTGGCAAGAGTAATTACGTGTCTGCAGTCGTATCAGGGGCAATATGCTATAACAAACTAGCTCCTGGGGAGACTTTAGGGATAGATGTTAGTCCTAACCCTTATGGGATGGCTGTAATACACTATGATACAGAGCAGTCTGAGGCTCAACTTTATAAAAACATGCGTAAGACTCTATCAAGAGCAGGCTTAAGAGAGATGCCCCCTTTTTATCATTGCTTGTATCTTGCATCTCTTTCAAGGAAAGATCGAATTCATCTCATTGAAGATAGCTTAGATCTCTTCTATCATCAACATGGAGGGATACACTTAGTAGTTATTGATGGAATTGCAGACTTGGTGCGTTCTGCAAACGATGAGACCGAGAGTATCGCTGTCGTAGATGAGCTTTATAGACTAGCTGGTATTTATAACACATGTATCATTTGTGTATTACACTTTGTGCCAAACGGTATCAAGCTTCGTGGCCACATAGGCTCAGAATTACAACGTAAGTCAGCAGGAATTCTTTCAATTGAGAAGGATGACAATCCGGAATACTCTGTAGTCAAGGCTTTGAAGGTGAGAGATGGGAGCCCTTTAGATGTCCCGATGATGCTCTTTGGATGGGATAAAGGGCTGGAGATGCATGTCTATCGTGGTGAAAAGTCTAAGGAGGATAAGGAGAAGCGAAAAACTGACGAATTAATCTCAATTGTTACGGAGATCTTTCAAAGCAACCACCGTCTCTCTTACCAAGAGTTGTGCGATGTCTTAATGCGAGAGATGGGAGTCAAAGAGCGCACAGCAAAGAAGTATATTGCTTATATGAGAGAGCAACGTATCTTGTCACAAGATACTGCAGGGAATTATCAAAAAGGGGAACTATGTCATACTTAGACTATCTTACAGAAGATCCTTGGCAAAAACGTCTGTTCGATAAGCTTGCGAGTGTGGAAGAAAAACTAGACCACTTGCTGGTATTACGAGAGCAAGCCATAGAAGCTGCTGTTCGGCCACCGCTCAAACCAGAGTATCTTGACATCATCGATGTATCTAGATTGCTAAAGGTTGAGCAAAAGACCATCTACAACTGGGTATGGGCGGGTAAGATTCCTTACCTCAAAGCTAATGGTCGCCTATTGTTCCTTCGTGAGGAAATCGATGAGATGCTAAAAAGAAGAGAGGAGTGGTAGATGTTAGGTTTATGCATCAACAGTAAGCAAGGCGAACAAAGATGGGCTAGAGATCTCTCCTATTTGGTCTTGTTTCTCAATCACTAAGAATGCTTACATTTGCACTCAAACAGAGTGAACATATTAGCTTTTGAATAGCAAAAAGAATTCATAATAATGCGACTAAGCATTTTACAGAAAACTTAGTTCTGTATTTGTTTGGTCCTCAGATATAGTAGATATGGGAAAGACTGCAATTGATGTATGGGAGCAGATCAAGCTGCTTGAAAGTCGTGGAATGGTTATTAAGGATAAAGAAAAAGCCCAAGAAGTGCTTTTGGATGCGGGGTATTATCGCTTAGGGTTTTATTGGTTCCCTTTCGAAACAACATATCCGAATAAAATTAACAGAACTCATCAGTTTAGAGAGGGGACTAATTTTGACTACATCGTGAAGCTATACTACTTCGATTTTAATTTAAGGAGTATCCTTATGAAGTATCTCAACCGCATCGAGATTCATTTCAGAACGTTTCTCATATACAAGGTGTCGAATTATTATAGGACATCTCCTACATGGTTTGCAGACTCCACTGTTGTGACCGCAGCATACGTAAGGAAGTTTGATCAGGAAGTCTATACCAATCGATTTAAGTCTATTTCTATTATACAGCAACACCATAAAACCCATATAAACGACAAGTATGCTCCCGCTTGGAAGACATTGGAATATATGACTTTAGGAGGAATAATCCATCTTTTCAAGGCACTTAAAGACAAGATGATTTGTAGAGCAATCAGCGAACATTTCAAAGTAAGACAACTGCCAGTGTTTGAAAGCTACTTGAAAACAATTCTCACGATAAGGAATTATTGTGCACATGGCAATGTGTTATATGATATTGCGCTACCAACATCTATAAGACGAGGTCCAGCTGGTCAGATGGAAAGTGCAAACTATCATAAGCTCTATGGTGCAATTAAAGTCATATACTACATGACAGGAATTGTGTCAGTGAATCGTCAAGCTGACTTGAAGGAAGAATTGATAGAGTTGTTCGACAAGAACGAGAAATACAATGAGGTACAAAACATCATTGCTGAAGCAACTGGAATCAAAAACATTCGGGAAATGCTTGCGTAAGTCAGAATAAAGAATTACCTTTGCAGTAAGAAAAGTGCCGATAGAGACTTTTAGACGCTCTATTAGCACTATAAAAGGTAGAAAAATGGGGCTATACACTTCGTCTGTATAGTCCCTTTTTGCTTTATACAACTGGCTTAGTTTCCTTTCTTATCGACAAACTCGAATTATAAAGCGTCTTTTGAAGGTGACGCATAGCAATCATCTCCACTTAGGCTTAGGGGTGTGTTGGGGTGTCGTAAGTTCAGGCTTCTGCTTCACCTCCTGAGTTGTTGCTTCTGGTGTCGTAATTTGACCGAGAGCAAGCCATAGAAGCAACTGTTAAGCCACCGCTCAAGCCTGAGTATCTTGACATCATCAATGTGTCTAGATTGCTAAAGGTTGAGCAAAAGACCATCTATAATTGGGTATGGGCTGGTAAGATTCCCTACCTTAAAGCTAATGGTCGCCTACTGTTCCTTCGTGAGGAAATCGATGAGATGCTACGAAAACGAGATGACTGGTAATCTTTTTTCTTCCAACCCGACCCTTTTGTTGTGTAAACACTTGCATTTACACAACAAAACTACTACCTTTGCGAAAAGAACAAGTAGCATGACAAGCAAGGGTATTAAAAAGAGGATTTTGGATTTTGAGATGGGAAAAGTTTTCCGACTGGAAGACTTAGAGCTTTCTCGTTCGGAGTACAATGCAGCTGTGGTAGCTTTAGGACGATTGGCTCAGGAGGGAGAGATCGAACGACTTAGCCCAGGAGTTTATTACAAGCCCAAGCAAACACGATTTGGGGTTGTAGGACCATCTATGGAAGAAAGATTTCGAGACTTACTCTATGACGGGGACACACCTATTGCCTATTTGACAGGTCTCTATGCATTCAACCTATTTGGACTAACGACCCAACACTCATCCATTCTTGAAATAGGGACTAACTTTCCGAAACGTAATACAAAGCGGGGGATTTATGCCATCCGTTTTGTACTACAGAAGAACCAGATCTGTCAAGACAACATCGATATGCTGCGTCTTTTGGACTGTTTGAAATGGATCAAGAAAATTCCAGATACTACTGTCGACAAGTCGTATACTCTCCTAAAGAAGAAAGTCAGTGAATATGAAAAAGAGGATCATAAGCAACTAGTGGAACTTTCCCTAAATTACACTCCACTCACAAGAGCTTTGTTGGGTTCTATGCTAACAGATGAATCACTTGTGGTGACTTTACATCAGACATTAAACCCTCTTACACGATTTAGAATCGGACTTTCCTCCACTTTAGTGTCAAGCCAATGGAACATACAATAAGAGAGCCTTTACATTTAGACAGCGAGTCATTCAGAGACTTGCTACAAGCATCTTCTGAGGATTTGAAAATCCCAGTCCAGTTGATCGAAAAAGACTATTATATCTCAGCAATACTTCGAGCCTTATCTAAGAGCACCTACAGTCGGCAGATTGTATTTAAGGGAGGGACTTCCTTGTCCAAAGCTTATCAATTAATTGACCGGTTTTCTGAAGATGTGGACTTTGCCGTCATCAGCGGTGATATGAGTGGCAATCAAGTTAAGATGCTATTATCCAAACTGATGAAAGAGGTTACAGTGGGTTTTACAGAAGACAAATCCTTCGCAGATATATCCAAAGGGTCAAAGTATAGGAAGCAAGCATTCTCCTATGATGCTCTAGTGGGGTTGGATGTTTCAGTCAATCCTATTCCTTCGAGAATTATCGTAGAGATCAGTGCGTTTGCCAATCCTTTTCCTTATGAAAAAAGGACGATAGAACCATTTGTGACTACTTATCTGAAGAAGCAACACTTGGAGGATGTCGCATCTCAATATCACCTTGAACCTTTTGAGTTGAATGTGTTGTCGCTGAAGCAAACCTTATGCGAGAAAACCGTTTCTCTCATTCGCTTCTCTATGAGCCAGGATCCATTGGCATCTCTTTCGTCAAAAATCCGCCATTTCTATGATTTGAATGCTCTTATGACTATCAAGGATTTGGAGGAGTATGTTTGTGGTGTAGAGTTTGTGCGTGATGTAGAAACTTTGGTCAAGCATGACCAAGCAGCCTTTGACGATCCTTTTGGATGGAAAGGTCTAAAAGACCTAACCCAATCGCCATTGGTATTGGATTTTGAAAAGTTATGGGAAGCTCTAACTCCTAGGTACGAAGAGAATTTATCTGCAATAGCTTATAGGGAAATTCCATCTTCAGAAAGGGTGAAGGTATCATTCTTGAAAATCTTAGACTCTCTGAGAACGATTAACCTCACAAAAAGTAGCGGGTAAGGTTATCTATTACCGAAAATCTCCTATATGATTCTATCGCAATTTCGGCTTGGATATAACTACTCGACCCGTTACTTCTCGATTGTCTTGATGAGTTTGAGAGACTGAGTCTGAAAGAGAAGTCTCTCCAGCATCTTTAAGTGGGGTTGACGTGGCAACACATCTCGTTTCTTGTATCTCTTTTTCAAGATTCTCTTTTTCTTCCTCTGGCGGAGAGAGCGTGAGGGCAATCTTTCTATCCAGCTCGGCTGCTTGGGATTTGAGAGAACGCAAATCTTCCTCCTTCTTCCACGAGCTATTGGCAATGGCGGTGTAGACCTCCTTATTTGCTGAGACCTTTGCTATCTCCTTCTCATGAGATTCAATCACCTTGGGAATGCGCTCTAAAGCATTGAAGAAGTTCAGACAAGCCAGCTTAGGATCATTTGCCAGCTTGCCGTTATTGTAGGTGTAGTAAATACTACCCTCGCCCTTGACGAAAAAGCGGTTTACCGATAGGTCAAATAAGTTCTGCGAGGAACTTTCCGTCTTGACCATAACAGAGAAGCCATAAAGCTCTCCAATCTTATTGTACTCACCATTGGTACGAGCCTTTTCCTCTATCTCTTGAAGACGATGAGCAATCACTTTGATGTCAGAACAACCCTCTACACCTTTAATTGAAAGTCGATTGATTGGGTTGCCTTCCGCATCTCGTTCCACTCGTTGCTCAAAGCAAGCTAGGTCTTTCTTCGCCTCTTGTATCTTGCCTGTGTGATAAGAGAGCGAATGATCAATCTCAGCCAACTTACCTACAGCCCCATTTCGCTCACGTAGGAAGTTCTTGCGTTCTGACTCTAATGCGGTAATCTTCTTGTCTAGCTTAGCCTTTTCCAAAAGGTCTGTATTGCCCGATAGCACAGCTACATACTCTGAGAAGTTCATGCCACTGTCTTCATCCATTGAGCCTTCATCGATGGTACGCATACCGAGCTGATTGCTCTTCAACTGATTGATGAAAAGCTGCTTGTTGTGTAGTAGGTTGAACTTATAGCTGTCCAACGAACGCTCCACTGCATATATAATCACATCGACCTTGTTGTCGGCAAACTCCTTGGCGACTAAATTGCCCTTTCGGATAGCTCGTCCGTTGCGTTGCTCTAAGTCTGACGGTCTCCACGGGGTATCAAGATGATGTATAGCCACAGCTCGTTGCTGGGCATTGACACCCGTGCCCAACATAGATGTAGAGCCGAAGATGATACGTATATCGCCCCGATTCATCGCTTCCACCATCGCTTTCTTCGCTTTCTCATTCTTACACTCTTGAATGAAGCGAATCTCGTGAGATGGGATGTGATACTCCTCTACCAACTTACGCTTAATCTCAGAGTAAACATTCCACTCGCCTGGCTTGTAAGTACCCAAGTCGCTGAAGACAAACTGTGTTCCCTTCTGCTCGTTATACTTCTGATAGTAGTTATTGAGGAGCTTGGCACAGTGGCTGGCTTTGTTGTCTATATGGTCCGAATACTTTTCTAGGTCTATCATTCGCATATCCAAGCTCATCTTGCAGGCATAGTCGGTAGTCAAGAATTAGGGGAAACAGAGGGAAATGTAAGGAATGTAACTATTTGAAATAGTATCATTTAGCATTTTTTTTGCCTTTATCGAGTTAGGCGAAAGGAAGCATCAAACGGCAGGAGTTCCGTTACCAAATCGTAACCCATCAGAGAAAAAGCAAAAAGGGGTTACGAATTGAATGTAAACAACTGTGTCATAGGTTTTTATTCTTCATCTTTCATTTTTCTGCATCGCTCAGGAATACTTGTTCGTATGTACCTTTGCAAGCAAAGGAAATTTAGAAGAAAACGACAGAAAAATGAAAGAAAACAAACTGAAAGTATCGTTCTTCGTTCAGGCGAAACGAACCGACAAGAAAGGACTTGTGCCTATCATCGGGCGAATCTCCGTTGGCAGAACCCATTCGGGCTTCTCCACCAAATGCAAAACTCCGCTTGCTCTTTGGGACAGTCGTAAGCAAAGGCTTATCGGCAAGAGCAGCATGGCTGTGTCCGTCAATCAGAAACTTGGTGAATGCACCGCACTTATCCACGCACGCTTTCACGAACTCAGTGAAAGAGAAGAATCCTTTACCGCCACAGACGTGAGGGATGCCTATCAGGGGCAAATCCACCGCCAAACCCTGCTCTTGGAAAGTTTCGGGGAGTATCTCACACAGACAAAGGAGCGCATAGGCATCGACCGAGCCTTGAAGACGTTCAAACTCCGTACCTACCAACTCTCCCTGCTTCGTGAGTATGTACAAAAGAAGTACAAGGTAAGCGACATCCCCCTTTCACAGCTGGACAATACCTTTATCGAGGGATTCGAGTATAATCTCACCATCTACCGCAGACTTAAACGCAGCAGCATATCCAGTACTTTGTCCACCTTGCAGACCATCGTCCGCATGGCGGTAAAGAAAGGTGTGCTGGATTTCTATCCTTTCTTGGGCTACAGTTACGAGCGACCAAAGGGTGAACCGAGAAGCATCACGAAGGAAGAACTTGAGCGCATCATCGAGTTGAAGATTGAATGGGAGAACTATCGTATTGTCCGTGATTTGTTCGTCTTCTCCTGCTTTTCAGGGCTGGCAATCTCCGACGTCCGTAATCTTAGGGAAGAAAACATCGTCTTGGAAGAGGGCGAACTCTGCATCAAGGGCAGGCGAATGAAGACCAAAACTCAGTATCGTGTACAAGTACTTCCTCCTGCTTGGGCGATAATGGAACGTTACAGAGGAAAGCGTGCAGGCTTTGTCTTTGACGTGCCGACTACCGACATTATCCTCAATGGCATGCACTACATACAACGAAACATCGGCATGGAAAGTCCGCTGACCTTCCACATGGCTCGGCACACCTTTGCATCGCTCATCACGCTCTCGGCAGGTGTACCTATTGAAACGGTAAGCCGTATGCTCGGACACACCAACCTGAGAACAACACAGGTATATGCAGCGGTTTCCTCCGAGAGAATCCATCGGGACATGCAGAAAGTGCAACAACGCATACAAGATATATTCACCTTAAAACTTTGACATTATGGCACGAAGCACATTCAAGACACTATTCTATATCAACCGTTCCAAAGAGAAGAAGAACGGCAAATGCCCGATTATGGGACGCATCACCATAGACGGTGAGCAGGTGCAATACAGCACGGGCAAGGAAATCGCTCCCGAACTTTGGGATAGCCATAAGGGGCGATGCAAGGGAACAGGTGAAGAAACAAAGGAAATCAACCGCTACTTGCAAACCAAAGAGGAACAAGCCAAAGGTAAATACCAAGAATTAGTTTGGCAACGTGGCTATATCACTGCCGAGTTGTTGAAACGTGAACTCATGGAAGAGGACAATCCTAAAGGCTTTCTTTTGGAGGAAGCCCGACTATTTATTGAGGAAAAGCGTCCATGCGTAGGACTGACGATTGCCAAGCCTACCTTTGCTAATTACATCTATGCAGCGCAGCTCATAAAGTCCTATCTGCGTGAACGCTTAGGGCTGGAGGATATCCGCTACTCCCTGTTGGACTATGGCTTTATTGAGGGAATGGACTTCTATCTCAAATCAGAACGCAATCTTTCTCTTGCCACCATTCAGATTGTGGTCATTTTCCTAAGAAAGCTTATCGGCATAGGTCAGCAGAAGAAGTATATCCGTATCGATCCGTTTGCGGACTACAAGGCAGAACTGCCACATCGCACACGCAGGTATCTCACTACGGAGGAATTGCAGAGGGTCCTGCAAACACCCATAATTGACAGGCAATTTGAGCGAGCAAGGCAACTATTCCTTTTCTGTGCCTTCACTGGTTTGGCTCGTGTGGACATGCAACGGCTCAAACCAAAACACATCATCCACAATGCAGACGGCACAGAGGAAATCCGCATCAAAAGGCAGAAAACAGACGTGGAAGCCATCATTCCCCTCCTGCCCATTGCGGGGCAAATCCTTTCGCTCTATATCAAGGATAAGAAAGCAGACGATTTGATATTCCCCAATCTCACAATAAGGAAAGCATCCTTTGCGTGTGTGAACATCGGGCAGATATGCCGGATAGATAAGGGCTTGACCTTTCACATGGCTCGCCACACATTCTCAACCACGATTTGCCTTTCCAATGGTATTTCGATGGAAACGCTCAGCAAGATGCTCGGACACAGCAATATCGGTACGACACAAATCTACGGAAAGATAACCGACCACAAGATACAAGAGGATATGACTGCACTCACAGACAGGGAGCATTCTATGTTTGAGGGTTATTGTGAGTCTATAGCACGGCAGAACGTTCCATTGCAACAAGCATAAAAAGGAAGTAATTACCAAACATTTATTATTCACGATTGAACCTCAAATGATTATGAAACAGAACAACAAACAGGAACTTTCTTACTTTCGATTGAAATTAAGAAGTTACATGAGTGAGCATCACCCCGAAAAATTGCAAGATACGGAGTTTATCACCACACGAGCAGACATGGCTCTCACTGCTTACTGCGATGCAGTGGCACAAGGTTTCACGCACCCCGAAGCGGAGAGCATGGCAAGCGAGGTTTTGTATCAAGGCTTGCACTTTTCCAAGTATGATACGCTTGTATCCGTGTTGGAAAACGAGTTTGAAAGGGAACTGCCTGCATCGCTTCCTGAAAGACTCGCAACCATATTGTTGTCGAATAAGGCTATTCAAGCCACATTCGACAAATTCGGTTTGACGGACACATTTGCTTCTGACGAGCAATACGACCGTCTTTACACCGAACTCACAGGCACGATAGTGCTGCTCATCGAGAGCAATCATTTGCCAATAATCGGTCAGTCAGGCGGATAACCCCAACATTTTTCTTCGTACACTTCGTAAGCCATACTTATGCAAAGCCCCTGAAGCCGTTTCTTATCGTGCAAAGGTACAACGGCAGCCTATCTGCCCTGACAAGGTCGAGTCCTGCGGATGGAGAGAAGAATCTCCACCGCAGGATTTTCCTTTTTTATGGCTGTATGGCAATTCCCAATATCCGTGCGGTCGTATTCATCTCTCCCAACCTTGCAGGGCAGGGCTGCCGTAAGAGAGTATAGGCACGACAAGAATACGGCATACTCAGGCTCTTTGGACGCAAGGCGTAACAGCCAACAATAGATAGGAATGACGATAATACGGACTATCTGTTGTTTGTACAATTTATTGTCATGACTATCTGTTGTCATGACTATCTGTTGTCATGACTATCTGTTGTCATGACTATCTGTTGTCATGACTATCTGTTGTCAAAACTATATATCGTCAAAATAATCTATCGATAAAATAATCTATCGATAAAATAATCTATCGATAAAACTATCTATCGATAGTTCTACATATCGATTTGTCGAACTATCGAGAGAATAATTGCTATGTGATAAAAGGAAAGAGCCGGCACCTCATCTCA
>NZ_AQVC01000047.1 GCF_000372405.1 Porphyromonas somerae DSM 23386
ATTTGTTGTAGCCCCTGTGTCGGAGGGCGTAGCCCGAACGACCAGGGGAAGCAATAATTCACGTATATATTCGACCCCTTGCGGGTCGGACAATAAGGTCTAGGGCATCAAAATTAATCCTTGAATAGGTTGTCCGACCCACAAGGGGTCGTAAATTTTGGCTGCCTTCTTTACCCCCATTCATCGGCTCTACGAGCCTCGAATGGGGGCTACGACAAATCGGACCTCCTCGCGGAGGTCCTTACCCATCGACTCTCTGATGAATGTCTCGTGATAAGACCTTTCTAATGTTTAACCCATGGTGCTATTATCAGGCACACACATTATATTATATATATAGGGGTATTTATCTTCGTAGAGTCTCTTGTGTGTATGGGTTACAAATTAGAATAGTCTTACTGAGTTGCATCCACCGGATAGTCTATAAGTAATGACCTCCCACGAGGGGGAGGTCATTCACGATAAGACCTTTCTAATGCTTAACCCATGGTGCTATTATCAGGCACACACATTATATATATAGGAGTATTCATCTTCGTTCACCCTCTATTGTGAAATATCTAAGAGTTCCTAAGTGCTAAACTATTAAATTGCAATGTGGAGTTTTAAAATACCAAATTAGTATTAATTTCCTTTAGAATTATTTGGTGAATCAATATGTTTTACCTACATTTGTTGAGCAAGATACTAAGTACCTAGAGTCGTCATATATGTGTTGCGATGACTTGATAATGAAAGGAATGCTTAGCTACTAGCAAAAAACGAGTATTACTAATGTGCTGAGCAATCAGTGCGAATTTTTAACTATTTTATCAAAAACTATGAAACAGATTAACTACCTGGCCGCTTTGGCGGTAACGTTGCTGATCGGGATGTTAACATCCTGTGCGCCTAAGGATGATGGACCAGAAGAGGCAACTTTGTCACTCTCTGCTACTTCTGTCACTATTCCTAATGCTGGTGGCGAAGCCCAAGCTATCACTGTAACCACTAATCAAGTTAAGTGGAATGCTATTTCCAATGCTGATTGGATCAAGACCACCGTTTCTGGTAATAGCCTACAGATCGTGGCTATGCCTAATGAGGCTGGAAAGGACCGTGCCGCTCAAGTACTGGTAGTAGCTGGTTCAACTAGCGAAAAGGTAGAGGTAATACAAACTGCTGCTGACATTTCTTTGGAAGTTTCTCCTGAGACCATCGTTGTGCCTAATTCAGGTGCAAGCAAGCTGATCAGCGTGAAGAGCAATTCTGGTGCGTGGACACTAGATATTGATGAGGCTGCTCAGGCTTGGATCAAGCAGAATGTATTCAATGATATGATTGAGCTGGAGATCGCTGCTAATGATGGCGAACCTCGTGAGGCTAAGCTCTATGCTAAGAGTGGCACCTTGCAAAAGGAGATCACCGTACAGCAGGCAGGTAAGGGTGCAGGGTTCCATACTCCACTCCTCACTAATAGCTACCCAACTCAGTATCAATTGCTTTCATATGAAAAAGAGCAAGGATCCTTCCTTATGAGCTACTCAGCACCAAGTGCAGGATTGCCAAGTTGGGGTATTCCACCAAGTGGTGCTATGTACGAATTTGTTACAAGTTGTGAATTCTTGCCTACCTTAACCTATATCTTCAATTACGAAGGCTCTTATCTTGAGACGATTCAATATGTTAGTACTTTGAGTTTTGAGAAGTTCAAAGAAACTGGGTACATTGAGTTCGTAGAGAAAGATCTAGGCTATACTCTTGACAAGTCTGGTGAAATCTATAAGGGCACGAAGGAAGTAACTGATCCAAAGGGCAATGTACTTAAGTACAAGTTGCTTATAGGTGAAGCAAAGGGCAAGGCAGCTGTCGTATTCCAAATGCCAACACCTCCAGATCCAGAGCAACCAAAGGCTTATCCTACTTACGGCGAAGTGCCTCTTGATAATATGTTAGTTCATGTTGCTACCCCAACAAAGGTGGGTTGGAAGATTGATGATGTTAAAAAATATGAGGCAGAAAATAATGGCACTCTAGAGGCCGAGAAAAAAGATCCAAAAGACAATATTAAATATGCTAGCTTTAATGTTAAGTCAACTCTTCCATTGATGCATCAGTATTGGTTTGTAAGTTCAGAGGACAAGGGTCGTGATAGCCAGATAGGTCAACTGGATGCCCTCGGTCAATTGGATGCTGACTTCAATCGTGTATTCTGGAAGGAGGAAACGAAGGGAAGTTATTACCTAACTAAGGAATTCAAAGAATTGATGGAGAAGAATGGCTACGAATTCGTTGCTTTCCAAACTCCTTATCATTGGTTCCAAAAGGATGACAGAGTAGTTGGGGTAAGCGTACAGAACTATAAAGACTTTAACGATGGTAAGGATGTTATCAGAGTTCAGGCTTATGTTGACGCAGAAGCTTCTTCAATGGAGAAGTATCTACTACACAAAGATAGAAGTGCTATGATTTATAGGCATTTCGTTGAAAGACCTATGTAATTTTGTGGTCTGCCTTTAGATTAAAAGGATTCAAGATTACTTGTTAAACTTAGTGCCCCACTTTTTATGGTATGTGAGATTATACAGACCTAAGGAGTGGGGCCTTTAAATAATCAAAATTAAGACTTACAGATGAAAAGATACATTTGGTTGTTATCATCGCTTATTATCCTTTTTGCAGGTTGTAAGAATGATAGAGTGATGCATCAAGAGGATGTTTCTGAACAAGCTACCGAACAAGGCTTAAGGACAGAAGCTTCTGAGAACTTGTTAATTTATGGCAAACCACTTCCAGGGAAAGTGGTCATCAAGGTTTCTAGGGAGTTGCAAGGTGAAATGGAAATCTCTAGGATGGGTGACATTCAAATGAATAACGTCCCCACGCCACTTGGCACCGCATTGAATAGGCTCCAAGCCTCTAAAATGGAGCGTCTATTCCGTGTAGACCCTCGTTTTGAAGAGCGCAAAAAGCGAGAGGGCTTGGACCTCTGGTATGAGGTGACCATAGATAAAGATATGGATATGGTGATGGCACTCCAGACCATGAGTGAAGTGACTGGAGTTGACGTGGTGGAGTACGAGCCTGAGGCCATGATGTTGAGCGATCACACCAATCCTATTTTTGATATGCTAGGATTTAGAGACCGAAGCTCAAAAATGCCATTTAATGATCCACTACTGAGCCAGCAGTGGCACTACAATAATACAGGTAGTATGGGCAGAAGTGTTATGGGTGCTGATATCAACCTTTTCCGCGCTTGGGAGATCACTACAGGAACCCCAAATGTGATTGTCTGCGTAGAGGATGGTGGTGTGGATATCACCCATAAGGATATCAAGGATAATCTCTGGATTAACGAAGCCGAGCTCAATGGAGAAGAGGGCGTTGATGATGATGGCAATGGATACATAGACGACGTTTATGGCTACAACTTTGCTGATAACAAAGGTGGCGCCCCTGTTCCAGATGCTGACTTCCATGGAACTCACGTGGCGGGTACCGTAGCAGCACGCAATAATAATGGTATTGGTGTCTGCGGTGTCGCTGGTGGTGACGGTACGCCAAATTCTGGTGTAAGGATTATGAGTACTGGTGTATTCTCTGGTAAGAGAGGGCAAGGTGGTTTTGCAAAGGCGTTTGTCTATGCTGCTGATAATGGGGCAGTCATCTCCCAGAACTCTTGGGGAAACCAAGCTCCAGGAAGAACTCCAGGCTCCTACCGTGATGCGATAGATTACTTTATCAAGTATGCTGGCTGTGACAATGATGGTAACCAGCTAGCTGACTCTCCAATGAAGGGGGGCGTGGTCATCATTGCTTCTGGAAATAGCAACTCAGAAGAGCGCTATGCTCCAGGTGAATATGGTCCCGCCATTGCAGTCAATGCAATGGGTCCAGATTTTACTAAAGCTGGTTATTCTAACTATGGTACGTGGACAGATATTACTGCCCCTGGTGGTGACCAAAGTAAGTTTGGCACAAAGGGAGGCGTCTTAAGTACGGTCAATGCTGATAATTATGATTGGTACAATGGTACCTCTATGGCGTGTCCTCACGTTTCTGGTGTAGCTGCTCTAGTGGTTTCACACAGAGGAGGCCCTGGCTTTACTGCCGCTCAATTGGAGCAATATCTACTAGCAGGTACTCATGATATTGATATGTATAATCCAGGGTATGAAGGCAAGTTGGGGGCTGGCTATATTGATGCCTACCTAGCACTCACCTTGGAGAATAAGAATAAGGCACCTGAGGCACCAAAGTTCTTGCCTGAAAAGTCTAAGGAGAATGACTTCTTAAGTGCTACTATCTACTGGCAAGTGCCTAAGGATGCTGATGATGGAGCTCCATCGAAGTATGAGCTTTATATCTCTGAGAAACCGCTGGATAAGAGTAATTACACCAAAGGAAGGCGTATTGGCAATCAGTCAGGCTTTGTGAGTGGTATGAATAAAGAGGCGGGTGAAGAGATGAGTTTTGATGTGTTTGGTCTAAAGCACAGCACTACCTATTACTTTGCTATTGTGGCGATAGACCGTTGGGGGTTGAAGAGTGCACCAGCCTTTATGGAGACCAAAACAAAAGTCAATAACCCTCCTGTGATTACCAATGTGCCTAAAGAGCCTATCACGGTATTTGATATCAAAGGTAAGGCTGAATATACACTAATGGTGAATGAGCCTGATGGACAGAAATGGGATGTTGTTTTTGAAGGCGAAACTTCAGGTGTAAGTCTGCGTAAGACTGATGAGGGGATCAAGGTAAGCATACGTCCAGTATTGGCACAGGGTGATTACACCTTTACGGTTGTCGTTACGGATGAATTGGGTACCTCTGGTTCCTTTGAGATTCCATTCCGCGTGATCAATGTGAAGGCTCCTGAACTGATTGAGAAGCTACCTAACACCTTGGTAGGTGTGGAGAATGATCCTCTGACGCTTGATATTAGCAAGGTCTTTAAGCCACAAGAGCTACTAGAATTTAGCTATAAGGTGAGCTCTAGCAATGGCTCTGTAGCCACTGCTGTGGTGGAGGGTTCTAAGCTGACTATCAAGGCGTTCCAGCCAGGTAAAACTACCATCACCATCACGGTATCCAACGGATATTATGAGACCCGTACTAGCTTTGAGGTATCGGTGACTAAGAACTTGGATAACGAAGTGTATGCAGTGTGGCCTCTTCCAATGAAGGAGAAGCTGAACCTATGGGTTAATCCTAAGAGCAATAAGCCAGTGATCACTATCTACACCATGACGGGTGAGAAGGTGATGGATAAGGCATTGCTCGTAGACCACGAAGGAATGTCGAGTGTGAAGGTGAAGAACCTAGCTCCTGGTACCTACAGAATCCGTGTCACTGGCACTGGAAAGAAGCCATTTGAGCAAGTGGTGCAGAAGAGATAACCCCGTTAAGTGGACTTAATTTAGAATTATGAACGTTATGAATACAAAGCCAATCATCGGGGCACTCTTCGCCCTTGCACTATCTATATGTTCGGGAGTCTCAATGCAGGCTCAGCAAAGCCGTGGATTGTCTTTCCTTGAGACCCAAACGGATGCTCGTGCAGCAGCTATGGGAAATGTTACCTTGACTAAAACCGATCGTAACTATCTCTACACCAACCCAGCTTCGATCTTTAATGGAGATACGAAGCTAACCGTCTCGGCCACTGGATTGATGTTCAAGACGCAGGAGAATGAGTTTGTAGAAGGAAAACTAGGCTTCGGTGCAGCATCTGTAGGGTATCGCTTTTTGGATCGCCATGTGATCTATGCTGGTTTTAGATACCAAGGTGGTATGAAGATCAAGGGCAACACTAATGATCAATGGGGTTATAGCAGAAAGAGCTATACTCCATTTGATTGGGCTGTGGATATGGGCTATGCCTTTAAGTTTAATAAGATGTTTGCAGCTTATGCCACAGGTAGCTTTATCCAAAGCTATACTGGACGTGTAGCCTATGCTGGAGCCTTTAGTGTCGGTGCCAACTGTTTGATCCCTATCTCTGCTAAGAGTGATATCAACGTGGGTGCTAGAGTAGCGGACTTTGGTGCACCTATCAACTATGCCAAGAATGAGTCGTATGCTCTGCCAACCAATATGCAGGTGACAGCAGACTATGGTCTTACTATCAGCGAAAACCATAAGCTACGTGCTGTAGTAGGGGGTAAGTATTACTTCCTGCCATATAAAGCACAAGTATTCCAGACCAATGTGGGTGCTGAGTATACGCTCTTCAATATCGCAAGTCTGCGTGCTGGCTATCAATATGGTAGCAAGGAGACGAGCCTTTGGAGTGTAGGTGCTGGTGTAGCTCTTTATGGTGCAAAGCTAGACTTTGGTTACCTTAAGTCGCTGAGTGACTTCGGGGCTGATAGACTGGTCCTCTCCTTGTCATTTGACTATTGATCTAAGAACTCTTTATCGCAACAAGAGCGTATAGGAGATTTCTCTTATACGCTCTTGTCGTCTCTTTTTGGAGGAGGAAGGTTGGTAGTTTGGGAAATATTATGGTACATTTGTGAAGTCCTAATGACACTAATATATTATGAATAGAGGTAGCAAGGCTATCATTGATGTACGGGGTCTTCACAAAACGTATCCAGGCTCTCAGCCGTTGCATGTGCTGAAAGGGGTGGATATGAGCGTCTATGATGGGGAGATGGTGGCATTGATGGGTGCCAGTGGTAGCGGCAAGAGTACGTTACTTAATATCTTAGGGATTCTCGATGAATACGACCAAGGGAGCTATCACCTAGATGGTCAATTGATCCAAAACCTTTCGGAAGAAGCCGCTGCTGAGATGAGGGGCCGTAAGATTGGCTTCGTCTTTCAGAGCTTTAATCTGATCTCGTTTAAGACGGCGGTGGAGAACGTGGCATTGCCCCTCTACTATCAAGGGGTTCCACAACGGGAGCGTATGCAGCTGGCGGAGGAGTATCTTGATCGGGTAGGCCTGCTTCAGTGGAAAGATCACCTGCCTAATGAGCTCTCGGGCGGTCAAAAGCAGAGGGTCTCTATGGCGAGAGCCCTTATCACAAAGCCCTCAATATTGCTGGCCGATGAGCCGACTGGTGCCCTTGATAGTAAGACAACGGTGGAGGTGATGGATCTGCTGAAGGAGATCAATCGAGACCAAGGGCTGACGATGCTGATCGTGACACACGAGCCAGGAGTGGCTGAGGCGTGTGAGCGAACCATACATATTAAGGATGGGCTGATTGTAGGGGAGGACTGAGTGCGATGATTGCTTATCTACAAGAATTAGCCAACTCCCTCCGGAATAATAAGCTCAGGACCTTCCTGACTGGCTTCTCTATTGCTTGGGGAATCATTATCCTCGTGGTGATGCTGGGAGCTGGTAAGGGGGTGGAGAATGGTATCCGCACAATGGTCAGTGCCGTAGGTGCCGACCAAGTGAAGATGGGGGTTTACTTCAATCAGACACAGACGGCGTACGGTGGCTATCAAGAGGGGCGACAGCTATTCATCACTCGCAATCAATTGGATTACCTTAGGGAGGTGTTTAGTGATCGGGTGACTTTAATGGAGCCTGAGTTTTCTTTCTTCTCTAATGGGAGTACCTCCTTTGCTTCTCAAATGCTGCAAATACGGACCATTGGTTGGCCGGAGCAAAGTTTCGGCAAGTTGGAGTTGCGAGCAGGTCGGCTCTTTACGCCTCAAGAGCATAATGAGCAGGAGCGGGTAGTGCTCATCTCGGATGGGCTAGTATCGAAGCTATTTGCCTCGGGCGTGGATCCTATAGGCGAACTTTTTACGGTGTTTGGAGCTACCTACCGGATCGTAGGGGTGGTTAAGTCGCCTTCGCCCTTCTTCGGAACCGCCTTTATACCACTGAATACATTTGAAGGAATCCGGCCCAATGACTTTGTGCAGATCAAGAGTTTGGCGGTCTTCCCTAAGGCTGGTCAGGCAAAGGAGAGCGAGAAACTGGCTGAGGAACTCGCCAGAGTAGCCCACCAAATCACTAGGTCCGACCCTTCAGACACTTGGTCTATTTATGTGGATAATAGTAGCGATCAGGCTAAGACGATGGATATGATCTTCCTCAGTCTGCAGGTGCTTCTCTGGGTTATGGGGATTGGTAGCCTGAGTATCGGTACCATCGGAGTCTCCAATATCATGCATGTGACGGTGCAGGAGCGTATGAGAGAGATCGGTATTCGTAAGGCGATTGGTGCTAAGCCTCGGGATATCCTAAGGCTAGTGCTAGGGGAGAGCCTGCTCCTCTCTATGGTCGCTGGAGTGGTTGGGCTATTCCTGGGGATAGGCATCGTGAAGCTCTTGGATTACCTTGCAATGGTCAATAAGTGGGGACAGCAGGAGATCCCTGTAGGCTTCTCAGCCGATGATGTGATGGTCCTTAGGCTATTCGAAAACCCCGAGGTGAATATGGGGGTAGCCATCGGGGCACTGATTGTGCTGGTGGTGGTCGGTGTGGTGGCTGGCTATGGTCCAGCCAAGAAAGCGATCAAGATACCGGCGGTAGTGGCGATGCGTGATATGAAATAGGAGCTATGGGAATACTATTGAATAAAGAACTCTGGACCGAGATGCTCTACACCCTCAAACGCAATAAGCGTAGGAGTGTGGTCACTTCCCTTGGCGTCTTTGCGGGGATGTTTTTCTTTACCATCCTTACCAGTCTGAGCACAGGGTTGCGCAACTCTGCCTTTGGGATGCTCGAAGGGGTGAGTAGCGATGTGATTTATATTATCCCTGGTCGTACCACAAAGCCGTATCAAGGGTACAAGGCCAATCGTCCTGTACAGACCACCTATCGCGACTATCTCAATATCAAGAGCCAGTCTCGTATGCTCCAGGAAGTGGGGGCATTGACCAGTTTTGGTGTGAAAGATGCTTGGTCCAGTGTGCCGATACATGCCAATAATAAAAGTCTCTCGGCCAATGCTTATGGAGTGACGCCCAATCATTTTCAGGTGGCTGATGAGATGGTGGCACTGTATGGGCGAGTCCTGACTCCACAGGAGCTGGAGTCGGGTGCCCCTCTATGTATGGTGGGGCGTGAATTGGCGAAGCGCTTTTACGATAACATTGAGGAGATGATAGGCACCTACATCACGATTAATGGGGTGCCCTTCAAGGTGGTTGGGGTCACGCAGCCACTAGTGGATAATTTCTCGATTGGCAATATGGGATTGGAAGGGATTATGCTACCTTTTACGCTTGCTGTGGGCAATCAATTTGATAAGGAGATCAGTGTCTATGCAGTGCCCAAAGCTGGTTATAGCGAGGAGGACGTGCGTCGGGAGGTCTTTGAGATCCTTGCCCGCCGTCAGCAGCTCGACCCTACCGATACTGGGGCGATCATACCGATGAGTATGCAGTTGGTGACCAATATCTTTCAGATGATCGCTTCGGGCATCAATGTACTGGTCTGGATTGTGGGGATGGGTACGCTGATTACAGGTGTGATTAGTGTGAGTAATATCCTACTGGTGACGGTGCGAGAGCGACAGAGGGAGATCGGTGTTCGCCGTGCGATTGGTGCCAAGCCGAGGGATATCCGCAAGCAATTTATGTCGGAAGCGATCTTTATTATCGTAGTGGCAGGTGCACTTGGTATCTTACTCGGTTTGCTGGGGGCACTCGCTATTGGGGCAATAACGGAGCATACGGTGGTGGGTAATTACGTCACGCGACCTTATCCAAGTTTGGGACTACTGATACTTTCGGTGGTGATTATGGTGGTATCGGGTGTATTGGCAGGGCTATTGCCCGTCTACAAGGCACTACAGATCAAGGCTATTGATGCAATTAGAGATGAATAAAAATCAAAAACAATAGAGATATTATGGGCAGAGAGAAGAAGAGTAAAGGCATCGGTCGGTGGCTCCTATGGGGGCTAGTAGCTATCGCAGTGATAGCCATTGTGGCGACGGTGCTAGTGAAAGGTCAGCCAAAGGGAGCTAGCTATCAATTGGTCACTCCTACCGCTGGTGATACAGTGGTGCTCAGCACGGTGCTGACAGGGTCTATTGAGGCACGTGATGAGGTGAAGGTAAAGCCGGAGATGAATGGGATCGTCTCGGAACTGCTTCACTTGCCGGGCGACTATGTGGAGGCTGGCGACTTGGTGGCACGCCTTAGCATTGTGCCTGATGTGGCGAATATCCAGAATGCTGCTTCGCGGGTGGAGAGTGCACGTGTGCGTCTGAAGCAGTTGGAGGAGGTATTGAAGCGCGACGAGCTCCTCTATGAACAGCAGATTCTCCCCAAGGAGAAGCTGGAGGCAAGTCAGGCTAATTATAAGAATGCGGAGATTGACCTCAATATCGCTGAGGAGACCCTCCAACTCGTTTCTACTGGTTCGAGCTCTAGCACTGCGAAGAAAAATAATACGATGGTGCGTGCGACGGTGAGTGGTACCATCCTAGAGCAACCGGTGAAGGTGGGGAATACGGTGATCCAAGCCAATGCCTTTAATGAAGGTACCACCATTATCTCTATTGCCGACCTCAAGGATCTGCTCTTTGTGGGTGAGGTAAATGAAAGCGATGTGAATAAGGTGAAGGTGGGCGCCGAGGTGCAGATCCATGTCGGTGCCATCAAGGGGCATACCTATCACGCTACTATAGAGTATGTATCGCCTAAGGGGGTGGATAAGAATGGTACCATCCTATTTGAGGTGAAGGCGGCACTCGACTCAACGGATATTGAGGATATCAAGGTGGGCTTTAGCTCCAATGCCGAGGTGGTACTCGCCAAGAGCGAAGGGGTGATGACCATCCCAGAGAGTGCAGTGGTCTATCGTGGCGACCAAACCTTTGTGATGGTCTCTAAGAAAGGGGGAAGTAAGGAGGAGGACTTTACGGAGCAAGAGGTGAAGCTCGGTATCTCTGATGGTCTGAAGGTAGAGGTGAAGAGTGGGCTGACGGGTAAGGAGCAGCTCCGAGGTAACCCAGTCACTAAATAAGGTGGAGTGATATGAAGAAGATTTGGATATTCATTGCCTTGCTCCCATGCGTGGCACTCTCTGTGCAGGCTCAGAAACCTGCAAAGACGGAGCTAACTCGTGTGGAGATGTCGCTCACGGAGTGTGTAGCATTTGCCCAAGAGAATAGCCCGCTACTTCTGCCAGTTCCTCAGAAACTAGAGGGGCTGGAGATCAATTATAGTGCGGCTCAGCAAGCCTTTCTGCCTAGTCTCAATGCCTCTGTGGGTCAGAACTTCTCTTTCGGTCGTTCGCAAGCTCGTGACATGAGTTTTACCGATAACTCAAGTGCCAATACCAGTTTTTCACTTAGTGCCGACCTCCCCATCTTCAGCGGTGGTCAGCGGTGGTATCAACTGCAAAAGGCAAAGGAGGCCCGGCAGAATGCCGATTATATTGTCCGTGATGTGGAGGATCAAATCGCACTGCAGGTGACACAGAGCTATATTCAGCTACTACTCGCCAAGGCTTTGGTTACGACCGCCAAGGATAACCTTTCTCTCACCGAGAAGTCCTACGAGCAAATCAAGCAGCAGGTAGAGGTGGGGCGAGCTGCGGAGTCGGATCTGATTGATATCCAAAGTCAGCTAGGGCGTGACCAACTCTCGGTGACGGAGACGGAGGCCGATGTGACCCGTGCCACGCGAATTTTGATGCTGGATATGGGGCTAGACCCCAATAAGGTGGAGGAGGGGGAGCTAGATATCGCTGAGATGTCGCCTGAAGCGGTGGTGGCGAATCTGGAGCAGGCCCATCCGCGATTGATCAATCCTAAGTGGGAGATCCCGGCAACGGCACTCCTCAGAAGTGAGGTGCTTCTCTCGGAGTATGATGTGAAGATCGCGAAGAGTGCTCTATGGCCTTCGCTCTCTCTCGGAGGTGGCTACTCCAATGGTTACTACTATACTTATGGGGAGAAGTACAAGGATATGAATGCCCCTTTTAAGGATCAATTGAAGAATAATGGCCGTTACTTTGTGGGGCTTTCGCTCTCTATCCCGATCTATAACCGTGGGCAGGTGCGTCGACAGATACGGCAGATGCAGCTGCAGACACTCAACCTGCAGAGTCAATTGAAACAGGCACAAATCAATGACGACCGCAATATCATCCTCGCTCGTACCGACTTGGAGAAGGCGGAGGAGCAGTATCGGGTCTCCAAGGAGAATGTAGATCTCTCCAAGCGGGCTTTGGACGTGGCGGATCTGCAGTTCAAGGCTGGTCGTATCAACATCTATGAGTGGGAGCAGGTGAAGACACGCCACCTACAAGCCAAAGCAACCTATCTGCAGTCGATCTATACCCGACTACTCCGCACCATCAACCTCACCTACTTCAATACCGGCGATATCGCCACCACCTTGGCCGAAGGCAAGTAATCACCCCCGCCTGGCGGAGGGTGCCTTATCGGACGAGTCAGACGGTCGTGTCATCATGCCGACCTGTCTGACTCGTCCGATAAAGCCCCATCGATAAGGGCCGGTCCTTCACCCCGACCTGTCCGATAAAGGCACCCTGATAAGTTTCTGTCAATAATCTAGGCTCAGGTATTGTGTAAGTCCATAAAAAGTGATACCTTTGCAGGGCGTATATTAAAAAGGCCCAGATGGCGGAATTGGTAGACGCGTTGGTCTCAAACACCAATGGGGTTACACCTGTACCGGTTCGATCCCGGTTCTGGGCACAAGCAAGTGAGTTACAAGTTGTCTCTGTATCGGTCAGAAGCCGTGCAGCGGGTCACTTGTAACTCTTTTTTTGAGTATTGGGGGAGCGGATCCCTAGAAAGAAGTTTTAGTACGATGGCTAGTTATCTAAGCACGGATAAGAAGAAGATTACTGCTACTCGCTTTATGGCAATGAAGGGAGAGGGCGATAAGATTGCGATGCTCACCGCTTACGACTTTACGATGGCGAGGTTGCTTGATGAGGCTGGAGTGGATGCAATTTTGATCGGGGACTCTGCCAGTAATGTGATGATTGGTAATGCGACCACTCTGCCAATCACTCTGGATCAGATGATTTACCATGCACGCTGTGTGGCTAATGGAGCAAAGCACGCCTTTATTGTGGCAGATATGCCGTTTGGTACGGTACATGGCGACCCTCAGATGGCTCTGGCTGCTGCGGTGCGTATGATGAAGGAGAGTGGCGTGGATGCAGTAAAGGTGGAGGGGGGTCATCAGGTGGCCGACTCTCTAAAGATGATCCTCGATGCAGGCATTCCTGTGGTGGCTCATCTGGGGCTTACCCCTCAGTCGGTGAATAAACTGGGAGGCTATAGTGTCCAGGCCAAGGAGGAGGCAGAAGCTGAGCAGCTGCTTTCGGATGCTCGCCTTGTGGAAGAGCTAGGTTGCTGTGGTCTGGTGCTGGAGAAGATACCGAGTGCTTTGGCAAAACGAGTGACGGAGAGTATCTCTATCCCTACGATTGGCATCGGTGCTGGCAATGAGACAGATGGTCAGGTGCTGGTTTGTACCGATATGCTGGGGATGACTATGGGCTTTAAGCCAAAGTTCCTCCGCCACTTTGCCAATGTGGGAGTACAGATTCAGGAGGCGGTTGCTACTTATTGCCGTGAGGTGAAGGCGCAGACGTTCCCCAATGATAGTGAAAGTTACTAAAACTGCTAGATGGATTCCTTTATACCTTTTGAGTGGCAGGCGTTCCTAAATGAGGATAATATTGTTCTGCTGCTAGACTTTATCGGAACCTTTGCCTTTGCCATCTCTGGTATTCGGCTGGCGATGGGGGAGAATATCGACCTCTTTGGTGCCTATGTCATCGGTATGCTCACAGCAGTGGGTGGCGGTACGATCCGTGACCTATTACTGGGGGTGACGCCTTTTTGGCTTACCACGCCAACCTATGTGATCATCACGCTGATTTCGCTACTGATCGTGGTGGCCTTTAGGAAGCAACTGGTCAAGATGAATGAACAGCTATTCCTCTACGATGCGATAGGGCTCGGCTTCTTTACGATCGTGGGAATGGAGAAGGCACTGATGCTGGGCTTCCCCTTTTGGGTGGCACTCTTTATGGGCGTGTCGACCGGATCTTTTGGCGGACTCCTTCGTGATATCTGTATGAATCAGGTGCCACTGATCTTACGAAAAGATATCTATGCGATGGCGAGTGTGGTCGGAGCAGCGGTCTATGGAATCCTAGACCTGATTGGCGTGCAACATATCGTGGTGCAAGTGGTGAGTGTGATGGTAGTGATCCTCACCAGAGTCCTTTGTGTGAAGTACCACATCTCTCTCCCTGTCCTTAAAGGCCTCGACTAATCCCTCCCTATAAAAATAATAAGCCCGAGCAGTCATCTGACTGCTCGGGCTTATTGTTTTCAACAGGGGAAAGTCTCAGATCAAGTTGTCCGACCTCCCACAAGGGGAGGTCGTGGGGTGGGTAGGAGATTGTCGTATTCCCCCGGTCGTTCGGGGCTTTCGCCCCCCCCCTCCCTTACGACCCCTTGTGGGTCGGACAAATCCATAACCTAGACAAGAGGTGAGGGGTTGCGCACTTATTAAAAGATTAATCTTGAACCTTTACTACGCTGTTGTTGCTATCGTAGTTCTTGAGTCCCCTTCTCATTCGATTCACACGCTTGCCAAAGTCAAGATTCCAGACTACCCCGAGGGTGAGCATATTACCATTCTCTGGAATCTTCACATAGGACTTAAGTGGATTTACCTTGGAGTGGTTGGTAGTCCTATAGGTATCCCCCTCCTTAATTCCCACGTATAGCATCTGAGCATAGAGGGTCCAATTAGTTTTATTCCACATCAAGGTCAAGCCCTTATTGTCACCTGATAGTTGCTCTGTTTCGTTATAGAGCGTCCTTCCCGCTTTCGTATAATAGCCAGCAAAGACCAGCTCCTTGTACACTACCTGTGCCGAGATATCCCAGTAGAGGCTATTGAGGTGAAGCGGATGATTCCCTACGTTACTCTCATACCGCTTGTAGCCTACTGTGGTGTAGAGCGAGAGGAAGTTCATCAGATTGCTAAAGTTGACTTTCCATTCGGCTCCATACTGTCGATTGTACAGCCCATTGTCGGACTGAAACAAGAAGTACTCCTCTTCGGGAAGATAGGTGACACGGGTGTACAGCGGATGGGTGGTGTGATTGTAGCTTAGGGCTAGATTGGTATTGAACTTATCCTTGCGATAATTCATATTGAGGCGATTGGTAAAGGCGTAGCTCGACTTCAATTCACTATTCCCTGTAAATACAGTCAGTCGGTCAAACCTCTGCTTGACACTGGATAGCTGAGCTAATGAGGGGAGGAAGGGGATGAAATTGCTATTGAGGGAAAAGGAGAGGCGATTATTGGGATTGTAGTAGAATCCCAAGCTGCTCTGATTTTTGAAGTACTTCTTACTCTTCTCTTTACTTTCAACATAAAAGAACTTCAACCCACTCCCCAAGCTATACTGAACTTTTGGATTGAGCCGCCCAGAGATTTGAGCATAAAGATAGGTGTTATTCTGATGCAGTTCGTCAAGATAACTACTCGGCGAGAGGTACTCATTTGTGGTGAATGCATATCTATTTTGCAGACCAGTGGTGAGGTACACCTTTGGGTGCAACGACTTTTGATACATCACTTCGCCAATTAACGATTTGTACTTACTTTCTACGGGGTTGGAGATCTTGGCCACCTCTGCTCCATTCCTGGTGTCCACCAAATCTCTGTCGTTTCTACCTGTGGATAGTGTGCCTAATAGGTTGGCTTCCAGCTTCGATCCATCTCCAAATTGGTGCTGATAAAATAGGTCTAGTGCTGGCAAGTAGCCTCTATATTTGCTTTTTGAGGCTCTATGATAGGGATCTTTATCGGTCTCAATTATCTGACCTCTGATATTGTTGTACTGTCGGGCAAAAGAATTGCGCCAAGTGGCACTAAATTGGCTCACTTTGCTAGGCTGATAGAGGTAGGTGAAGTTCAGGTCGTTTGTAAAATAGCCAAATGGGCTCGCCTCCCCCTGAAGGAGCCGTGTGATTTCCTTGGAGTCAGCAATAAACTTCTCCTCACTATCTCTTTGCCACTTAGGGTAGTTGCGATAAGCAGTGTTGTAATCAATTGAGAAGTCCGACTTCCCTTGGTGGTAGCTAGCACTCGCACTACCATTGACAAATCCTACCCAGAGGGCACTCTGCAGGTGACTCCTCACAGAGCCTCCATCGGTTCGCTCCTTTAGGATCACATCTATAATACCTCCAAAATCTTGGTCCAATTCGCGCATCGTAGGCATATCGGAGTAATCGACTCTAAGGATAGATTCGGGTTTGAGGTTACGCACTTCAGCAACCGACCGAGGGACGCCATTGATTTTCCATTGAATCGGTTTGCCATTAATGGAAGCATTCTTATTGACCTGATCCACCGAAAGCCCCGTTAGTCCTAGATTATGGAGTAGCGTCATAAAGTCGTGGCTCCCTCTGATCTGTAACTTCTCGGGGAAAACCAATTGGCGATTGTACTGGCGAAGAGAGCCGGTGACCGTCACCTCGCCCAATTGCTTACTATCCTCTACCAGATAGAGATCTCCAAGGGAGATGCTTCCCTTGCCACCCTCAATCTGCACGGAAATCGGGACATGTCCTACAAAGCTTATCTCCAAGCGACTTTCTTTGCTCTGATTGCCGGTGACCGTGAAGTCTCCCTTCTCGTCAGTCGTTGTCCCAGAAATAGTGGTTCCCTCAAGGTCTAGTAGCCGTACCGAAGCTCCGATGACTGCGGTAGAATCTCTTGAGAAGAGTAAACGCCCCGAGATTTTCACCTCATTAGCCAATAAGGTGGTGGCTCCAAAGCATAGGAATATAGTCAGGGTCAGGAATCTAGTTAAGTTCTTTTCCATTACGTTCCGATTAATAGTGTTGTTCTTCAGTACAGCATTTCCGTAAAGATAGCCAAATTTCTTGAAACTATTCCCATTAAATCTAAAGAAAAGAGAGGTTGCACTTCTAGATGCCCCCACCACCACCCCACGACCTTCCCTCGTGGAGGTCGAACAACCGAATCTAAGACTTATCACTCCCTCTCAATGTGTCTACCAGGGGTTACGCATTAGAAAGTTCTTACCGTATACTTTTAACAGGGTGTCTATAAGTAGAGACTGTTGCACGAAGGCGATCTGCTGCGTTGCTTTCGGAATTCGGGCCTCGGTCACGTACGTAAGTACGCTCCCTTCGTCCTCATCCTCAGCGCCTTGCATCTCATCCTTCGTGCAAAGTCTCAGCACATTTGAAGCAAATGTGCGAGAATGGCACTTTGTGCAACATTCTCAAGTAAGGACCTCGGCAGAGGTCCGTGCTAAATAGGCACAGGTCAAGGTACGCAGTGCCGAAGACCTGTGTATAGATAGGTGTACAATACCCTTGCGACCCCGGCCGAGGGGTGGG
>NZ_AQVC01000048.1 GCF_000372405.1 Porphyromonas somerae DSM 23386
CTTAAAGGTGTTTAGAATATTCATTGGGCTAGAGTAGGTGAGTGGGTCTACCTTTGCCTTCTTCGCAACTATGATTGCCTCGCTCACCTTGGGTTGATCCTCAGGAACACGTAGAACTTCGCTTGCGAACCACTTTGCTGTCGCTAAGGCCTCAACGTTCTTCATTGGCTTGATGTAGTTCAAGAAGGCATTTCTCTCCTCCTCGAGGAGGTCATCTCTTTTTTTTAGCCATCCTTCTGCTGTATTATATACTCTCTTACTAATCATCTTCTTCGTCCTCCTCTTCTAGCCACTCATCAACGATGTCTTTCACTTCTGCTACATCCTCGTCTGTCACCACTTCACGACCTCTTTTCGTTTGTTTCATGTTTAATAGGTCAGTAGCGAGATTGTCTCCAATCTCAAATTGCTGTACTCTTTTATGACTTAATGTTTCCATACTATTATCTATTTATGTTGTTATATTTTTACTCCTCCTTTCTTCTTTGGCTTTAGCGTTATCTTCTTCTTGGTCTCTTGGGAGGTCTGCTCAATAGAAATATCAGGGTCGTTGGGGACTCCATTTTTGAAGAAAGTTCTAATTGCTGATCCATCCAGTCCAAACTCTTCCCGAAGTCCCTCCAATTCACCTTCCTTGTAGTTTGCCTGTACTTCCAATTGACCACTTTCATACCACTCTTTTTGAAGTCCTTCCAATTCTCCATTTACATAGTTATTTTGATAGCATGGTTGTCCACTTTTGTACCACTGTTCATGAGACCCTTCCTTTTTCCCTTCCTTATAACTTCCACGTGAACTCATTTGCCCATTATCATACCAAACCTCACTCAACCCATCTAATTGGTTATCTTTATAGCTTTCTCTGTAAGTAAGTTGCCCATTCTCGTACCATTTTTCACTTAGCCCATCCAGTATTCCGCTCTTGTAGTTTTTCTTGGACTTTAATTCACCATTTTCGTACCACTCTTGGCAGATGCCATCTAGCTTGCCATCTTTATAGATTTTTCTAAGTTCTTGCTCCCCATTTCTAAACCATGTCTCGCATACTCCATCTTCAATACCATCTTTATAGTTAATACTATATTCCATTTGTCCGTTTGGAAACCACTTTTCCTGTAGTCCATCCTTCCACCCTTCCTTATAGTTTTCACGGCAAAACAGCTGTCCATTAGGGTACCACTCCTCTCGAAGTCCATCCAATTCGCCTTGAATATAGTTCTCACAATATTCAAGTCTTCCATTGTCATACCACAATTTATGCTGCCCAGCTTTTTCCCCTTGTTTGTAGTACCCCTGAGCCCTAATACGTCCATTGTCATGCCATTCTTCGTACTGGCCTTCTTTCTTCCCATTCTTATAGCCCAATTTGTAGGAGGGTTTCCCATTTATATACCACGCCTCCTCCAGACCTTCTCTTATCCCATTACTGTAATTCCATCGCCTCCAAAGCTGACCATTTTCATGGAAGATCTCCATTGCCCCATGCTCAACACCATTCTTATAGTTTTCTCTTCTTACAGGCTTCCCATTTATTTTCCACATTTCTAGGGTGCCATCCACTTTCCCATCTTTGTAATTAGTGGAGATCGCTAGTTGTCCATTGTCCCACCAACTCTTTGATGGCCCATCTAGTTTGTCGTCTTTGTAGTTTTCAAAACTAATAAGTAAACCATCTTGGTTCCACCGCTTTGCCTCTCCATGCTTTAGATCGCCTTTATAGGAGGTGATACTCTTCAACTCACCATTATCCCAATACTCCTTTTCTACCCTTATCCCATTTGGGATGGTGGACTCATAATCCCTCTCCATACTATTATTGTTTAATGCTTCCATAATATCATATATTTATATTGTTATTTGTTTATTGTTTTATTCTCTATCAGTTTGTGAAGTCTTTAATCACCTTTGAGGACAGAAACACTCCATCCTTGTATAGACTTTGAGTCACTGTTCCATCAGCATTTGCCTCTTCCTGAATGCCATCTAGTTCATTATCCTTGTAGTTTTTTCGGTAGATAAGCTTTCCATCCTTGCTCCACTCTTCTTCTACTCCATTCCTCCTCTCCTCTTTGAAGGACATCCGAAATTGGAGCTGTCCATTGGGGTACCACTGTAGTTGTTCTCCTTCCCTCTTTCCATTCTTGTAGTTTATCCTGCAACGTGATCGACCATTGTCGTCCCACTCTTCATGTAAACCATGAGGGTTACCTTCTTTATAGGTTTCCTTTTGGAATAGTTTTCCATTCTCGTACCACTCTTCTATAACTCCATCTTGCTCCCCATTGACACAGTTTCCACGAACCCAAAGTGCCCCACTAGGGTATCTCGTTTCATAAGGTCCATACTCCCTCCCATCCTTAAAATTGATTTGAGAATAGAGTTGCCCATTGTCATACCACTCTTCACATAGTCCATTTAGCTTTCCCGCCTTATAGCTCTCTATGTATTCAAGGCCGCCACCTTTATTCCATGACTCCCTTAATCCATCTAGCTTGTCATTTTTGTAGTTTTCTCTGTAACTAAGCTGACCATTTTTATGCCACCACCGAGCTAGTCCCTCCCGCCATCCTTCTTTGTGGTTTATTTCAGAGTAGGGTTGCCCATTAGAGTGCCACTTTTTAGAGATGCCATCTAACAATCCATTATTGTAATTACATCGTGACTTGAGCTGCCCATTGGGGTACCACTCTTTTTGCTCCCCATCTTTTTCTCCTCCTTTATAGGTGGTAGCACATTTAAGGCAACCATTCTCGTACCACTCCTTCTCCACCCTAATGTCGTTTGGGGTGAGGGACTCGTTGACATGTTGAATACTATTATTATTTATAGTTTCCATAACATTATTTATTTGTGTGTTTATTTATGCTTTCATGCCTATTGTACTCTCTCTAGGGGCAATTATTGTTCTTTGTTCATTGCCCATCTTTATGAAGCTTTTGGCTCTTTTTTCTTGTTGAAGCTCGCCATTGTTATAGACACTCCTCGTAACACTTCCATCTTCATTTCGGGTCTCCACGAGCCCATGTCGTTGACCGTTCATGTAGTTTCCACGACTCTCTAGTTGCCCATCACGATCCCACTTTTCATAAAGGCCATCCAATTTGCCTTGGATAAAGCTCTTTCTAGATTCTAAATTTCCATTTTCGTACCATTCTTCCCGAGGACCTTCTAGTTTGCCATCTTTATAGTTGCACCGAGTTGCCAATTGCCCATTATTCCACCAATGTTCAATAGAACCATCAAGTCTACCATTTTTTGAGTTCCATTTGCTCTTGAGCAGTCCATTTTTCAACCAAGTCTTACACTCGCCTTCCTCTCTTCCTCCTTTGTAACTAATCTGTGTTTTGAGCTTTTCATTCTCCCACCAGCTCTCGCATAGTCCGTCTTTCAGACCTTCTTTATAGCTCTCTCTTGATAAGAGGCTTCCACTATCATAAAACCTCTCATGCAATCCATCTTTTTCCCCTTCTTTGTAATTAGTGCGTTCCTTGATCTGACCGTTTTTATACCACTCTTCCCGAAGGCCCTCTAATTTTCCATCCTTATAGTTTTCCCGAACCACAAGGGTTCCTTTCTCGTTCCACTCCTCTCTCAGACCATTTCTATTTCCGTCTTTATATGTTTCCCGAGCTTTAAGTTGCCCATTCTCATGCCACACTTCAAATAGCCCTTCATATCTACCACCATGGAACTGACCACGGATTTCAAGTTGTCCATTTTCGTACCAACGTTCTTGTACCCCCTCCACCTTTCCATCCTTGTATTTGGGCTTTTGTTTTAATTGACCATTGGGGTACCACTCTTCAATAACGCAATCACGATAACCACCACTATAGTTAATCTTAGACTCTAATTGACCATTCTCGTAGAAGCTCTCTTTAATCCCCTCCCTATTTCCATTTTTCCAATCTCCACAAGTCTTGAGCTGTCCATTGTCGTACCACTCCTCGCTAGGTCCATCAAGATTCCCATTCTTATAGTTTTCCCGAAGTTTGAGCTGTTCATTTTCATGCCACTCTTTATATTCTCCATTCTGCATATTCCCAAGAAATGGTAGAGATCTTGAGGCTATGTCACCATTTTCTTTTAACTCATAAAAGGCCCTTCTTCTCAATTTGTCGTCTTTTAATTTCTCAACAAACCGAATCCCATTGTATGGTACGTCCTGACGATCCCACCATTGGTTAAAGGCGTAGTCATTCGCACAAAAAGAGAGTAGCTTCCCATTTTTGAAGGCCACTTTTTTGGGCACACCATTATATTTGTTCCAATACTTCCATGCGTGTTCTGATAAATTCCCCTCTCCATCTCCTTGTAGTACACACCAAGGGTTAGCATCTTCTCCCCAATGAGTGTTGATAATCTTTCTCATTGCGAGTTGCCCCTCCTTGGTGTCCTCTACGTCATAGATGCGTATGGAAAAAGAAGAAGGACCAACTGTTCGTCCATTTGAGAGCTCAGGTACTGTGTCAGGGTCAATTGCCTTTTCCTTTATCTTGTATTGCTTAAAGGAGTTTAGGATCTTTAATGGGTTAGAGTAGGTGAGGGGGTCTACCTTAGCTCTTTTTGCAACCAAAATAGACTCATCTATACTAGTTTGGTCCTCTGGGACACGAATCATGTCGTTAGCATACCATTTTGCTGTCGCTAGTGCCGTTAGATTATCCATCGGTTGAATATAATTCAAGAAAGCTACCTTCTTCTCTTCTGAGAGGTCGCTTCTCTTCCCCAGCCATCCTTCTGCTGTTTTAAGTACTCTCTTACTAATCATTTTCTTTGCCCTCCCCAGCTAGCCACTCGTCAACGATGTCTTTCACTTCTGCTACATCCTCATCCGTCACCACTTCACGCCCCCTTTTCGTCTGGTTTTCATTTAGTAGGTCAAAGTCTATTGCGTTGTCACTCACTGTTGATTCAATTTTTTCATAATCTTGTGTTTCCATAATATTATATATTTAGTGTATTATATTTTTATTCCATTCGTCTTTTTAGGTTTTAGGGTTATCTTCTTCTTGTCCTCTTGCACCACTGTTGTTGGGTTGTTAGTGTTTTTTGGGGTTGGCTTTTCCTCTTTTCCATTTTTGTAGATTGTCCTTGAGATGAGCTTTCCACTCTTATCCCATCGTTCAAATAACCCTTCTGCTTTTTCATCTTTCCAATCTCCACGAGACATGAGTTGTCCATTCTCCCACCAATATTCATGGGTTCCGTCTGCCTTCCCATCTTTGTAGCTTTCATGTGACTTCATTTGCCCATTAGGGTACCACTTCTCACTTACCCCATCCAGCTTGCCTTGGATATAGTTCTCACGATTCTTGAGCTGACCACTCTCATACCATACTTCTAGGGTTCCATCAAACTTTCCATCTTTATAATTACAACGGTTCTCTAGCTGTCCATTTTCATGCCAACATACAGTTAGTCCTTCTCTTTTACCATCTTTGAACTCTGCTCTATAAGCTAGTTTCCCATTTTTGTACCACTCCTCTTGAATGCCCTCCTCCTTGCCATCCTTGAAGTTGTAGCTAAAAGAAAGTTTACCATCTTTGTTCCACCCTCTCCATATTCCATCCTTGAGCCCTCCTTTATAGGTTTTAATACACTTGAGACGACCATTTTCATGCCATTCCCTTTCTACCCTTGTGTCATCAGTAGTAGTAATTGCTTGTGCTCGTTCTATTCTTTCAATCAATGTTTCCATAATATTATATATCTATTTATTTATGTGTTTATGATATTATTTCACCACGTTTAGATTGTTCTTTTTCTCTATCTTTGTCAGTAATTATTACATGAACCATACTTACTTATATGAGCATTGAGAATAAGAAATTACCCGAAAAAGACACTCTCGAATTTAATCTGCTTCTAATTCGGTATTCGATGGATCTTGAGCTTCTGTATCTCCAGCATCGGAAGGACTTTTATCAGGGAACCTTGGTTGCAAATAGTACGTTATTTGCCTTGCTAATCGCCCATTTTGAAAAACCTCTATCGCCCACAGAGGACGAACAAACTCTTTTTCTTTATCTTGGGGTGCTACTTTTATTGGGTATCCTGCTAAGCGGTATATCGTTAGTTCGTTCTCTAAGACAAGTTCGTCAATACAGTCAAGTTCATCGGCGATTTGAGTCACAACAACCCTTACATCTCCAGCATCCCCCATTCGCCAAGGACTTTGATAAGAACCATTGGAAAATATTCTATGGGTTCTCCCTTCTTGACTACTCCTCAGGTTTTGTATTTCTTCTATCATGTGCGACCATTTTTCTTTGGCTTTTTTCCAAGTCTGCTTTAAGTTCCACATATCCATTTTATAGTAATATTATTTTGTATCTCAATAATTTTTATCGCTGTATCTTCGGGGCTTTTTGTTTGTACGTTTTGGGCATTATCCTCTGTCCAATTTTCTCTTTAGCAAGAGCTTTTGTTGCTAACTTACGACTTAAAAAGGGCTGAGATTTATTTGTGAACTCCTTCCACAGATCATCTTTCTCCTCTATGCTAGTATTAAACGCTTTCTCTTCTCGGAATAGGGAAGTGCACTTATTTTGTTGAAGTGCCTTTAGCTTTGTAATAGCACCATTGATGGCTTTGCTCCTTTTCCCTTTTCCATAGACTTGATGTTCCAATAGATATATGCCTGCTTCAACAGCTTCACTTTGCGTCTCAAAAGGAGTCTGGCTTAACGATGTGGCGTGATAAACGTTGCCATTTGCAGTAGCGTTTAGCTCGTATGCCCACATTCTGTTGTTTACTCTAAGAATTGTTAGCTCAAATCCTTCCTCGTCTCCACCCAACTCGCATTTGCCTTCTACTATCCTCACCTTGTCTGAGGTCTTGCTTATTTTCATCTCTAATTATCTATCTATAGCTTTCACTTGAAATATGTAATAGGTCACAAACCTCTCTTAGTCGGTCCGCAATCCTTTCTTTATATCTATCTGAGAGCGTATTAAGGTCTAGGTTAGAGGTAAAAATGGTTAGCTTTCTTGTTTCGTATCTTTGTAGCATTAGCTCCACCATAGGAGAAGAAAGGGTTCCATAGTTGTAGACTCCTAGTGGCTCAATTCCTAGATCATCAACTCCTAAGGCTTCGTATGATTTTATCTCATTAAAAAACATTCTATTCTCAACTGAGCAATCTGCTATTCGTATAGAATTGAATAGCCTCATAGAAGTTGTATAGCAACCATATTTTATCTTTTGACTATTAATCAACCGTTGGATCGCTTTCAACATCGTTGTTTTGCCATTTCCAACAGGACCGTAGATTAAGAGCCATGGCTTAGTATCTGGGGTTATGAGCCAGTTGGCAACCCGATAGAATATAGAGTTCAACTCCTCACCTTCTTTATATTCGTAGTTTCGCACAGCTACCTCGCTTCTGTAGCAATACATTAATGCTGTAGCCACCTCTTTGGCTGTTCCTAGCTGCGAAATTGCTTCGCTCTTAAACGTTTGTTTTGCTTGAGAGTTTTGTAGTGTGTTGAAATCTAGGATCGCATCTATGTTTATGTTTCCTATCTTATTCATTGTGCCCTCTTATATCGTTGATTTATTAACTCCAATCTTAGTGGCATTCGCATTGACGAGGCAGCTAGGCACTGTCTCTCTTCCACCTCCTTCTTTCCTTCTTGGTCGGAAAAAGCCAGAATAGTTGTTTGCAATGCTTGTTCTGATTATTTCGGTTGCTGTTTGTGAGTCCCCTTTACTATATTCCACCAATTGGTCATAGCACATCTTAGTTGCCATGTCTGACTTATACGGTTGCCCATTTAGCTTCTTATATTTCAGCCAATCAAAGAAAGGAACCTTTAACTCCTCCGCTACATACGAGTACGATTTGGGTATCTCCTCCTTAGTCTTTTCCTTTTTGCTTTGTGTCTCACCCTTATTATCTCCACCTTGAGCAACCACTTTTTTGTCATCAGTGTTTTTCGGATTTTCTATCTCCTTCTCCACCTCTACATTTGGACTTGGTTCTTCGTTAGAAGGTTCTTGTGTTGGCACCTCGACCTCCTGAACCTTATCTACTTGTTGGTTAAACATAGGCTTTGAGGGGGTGTCTTGCCTCCTTTTCCTATATATTGGGTCTAGTTGATCTACAAATTCTTGGCACCATATTATTCGGTGCGATAGCCATAAATCTGGGTCTATAGCGTCTAGTTCCACTAACATATTTAGTATGTCTTCTGCCAACTCTTCACTGACGCCAGTGCTTGCGGTCAGGTAAAGCCAATTGGCCGGTTTATCGCACGCATAGTATAACCCCTTCTCTGCTCCTAGCATTTCTAGTAGTTGGTACCAGAAAGCATACCCATCATTTCCAAACTTACTCTTTAAGATGTAGAGCATTTTTGCATCTCTTGACCCCACATAATGTGGAAAGTAGTCCACACCTATTTTCGGTAATCTTGCCATATTCCCTCTTTTGTTTATAATTTGTCTTTGCTGTCTAGGAGTGAACTTATACTATCATTATCTAGTTGAAACTGTTCTCTCACTGCTTGTGGCCTTTCATTTATCTTTTGTCTCATTTGATCAAGAATTTCTTTTATGTCTGCTTTAGTGAAGAAAACAAACCTGCCAACTCTTGTACCCTTGATCCTTCCTTGTTTTAGCCATGTATAGATGGTGTCAGGACTTTTTCCCATCCACCCCGCCAACTCCTTAACTGTAACTAAGACTTCCGTTGCGTCCCCATATAGGAAGTAGTCTTGGCTATTCTTCAAAGCATCAATCTCATCCTTCTTGAAAATGGCAATCCCATTGTGAATAATCTGTTTAATCTTCCCATCTCTCACACGATCCATAAGAGTAGATCGTGAGTAACCAATTAACTCACATACCTCTTTGCTCGTGTAATATTCAGTTCCCTCGACTAGTACCATACTTATATCAGCTTTGACAGATTTTTTCAACTCGTTCTAAACAACTTTGAGCCTTATCTTTTAGACTCATTGAGACCTCTAAAATTGCTCTAAGACTATACATCTCGGCTTCTAGTATTAGTCTGTCTTTCATTATCTCTCTTTCCTTCTCAAGACCGATTACGCATCCATCATTGTGTGTTCTTTCAATGCTGTACATAGTCACCTCCTTGTTTTTTTTTGATTGTTAATACTTTCTGTTGTTATTTATAGGCACCTCATAAAGCCCTCCTTCTCTCTCTCCTTTGCAACCTCAATTGCAATCTGAGTGGCTTCCATAAACCTCTTATCGGCATTGAGAAAGTCTGCGAGCAAGCTAATAAGGGTAACATCACTCGCTGTGCATGATAGCAAGGTCGCATCGTCGACCTCTGGATCGTTAGCTAAAAGCAGATAATTGCTTGCATGTTTATCTATTCCTTTTGCAAGGATGTCCAATGTCGTTTCTTTTTTGTTTTCCATAATCTTTGTTATTCTTAAATCCATTCGTGAATTTCCATTTTATAGTATTCTCTAAGCTGTGTCTTGATCAGCCTTAGAGTCTCTTCCCATCCTCTGAACCCTCCTACTTGTCTGTCATCGACGTATATGTCGGCATAGACTTTGCGACAATCGTTGTTGAAGCGATTAATATTCTCTGGGGAGTTTTGGTTGATGTGATCAAACTTAATGTTGTTGTCTTTCATCCACTCAGTTGCTTCTACTTTGCTCAATCCATCTCGACAGGTCCAAATAATCACTGTACAATACTGGTTGAGATATTCAAGTGCTTCCTTCGCTCCCTCTTGAATCTCTCCAATAAGTGGGTAGTTGTCTTTAACTATCACACCATCAAAATCAATGGCAATAATCGGTTTGTTTTTTTTCTTCATTCTGCTTGTGTTCTCTTGTTCGTTACTAGTTATACTATCTATCTCTTTACTAAAGAATTTAATCTCCTTTCTTATCTTTTGCCTTGTTATTTTGGCGTATATCCTTGTAGTCCTTGTATCGCTGTGTCCAAGCATCTTGGCAATTGTCTCGAGGGAGACTCCAGCGTCAAGTGAAAGCGTTGCGAATGTGTGCCTCGCCACGTGATATGTCAACTTGGTTTTTATGTTTAGTTCAGCTGCTATCTCCTTTAGATATTTGTTTATATTTTGATTGGAGATGATTGGCATGAATGGCTCTTCCTCTGTATGTCCCTCTTTGTATTTATTTATTATAAACTGTGCAGGGGCAATGAGAGGAATGTCTGCCTCTACCTTTGTTTTCAGTCGGTCTTTGATGATAAACTCGGTGTCACCAATTGTTTTGATGTGCCCCTTTGTGAGGCTTTTAACATCGCAATAAGAAAGCCCTGTAAAGCAAGCAAATAGAAACATTTCTTGTGCTTTGCTCAAATGCTTTTTCTCAAATCGTGCGTTATACAAAACCTTTAGTTCTTCTCCATTAAGTGGAACGACTTTGCTTTCTTTCTTGGGAAGCTGGCATTTAGCTATCCTAGAATAGGCAATATACGAGCAGTCCTGTGCATAGTTTGCTACTGATTTTAGGTAGACTAAGTATTTGCTAGCGGTATTCTCCTCGTAACCACATGTGTTGAGTAGGTATGATTCGTAGTCATAAAACACTTGCTCTGTCAAGTTCCTAATACTTAAGCTGGATAGCTTTTTGGACTGTCGTGTAAATGCCTCAAAGAGCCTTAGTGAGTTGACCCACCTGTTTCGGGTCTTCTTGCATACATTTGTCTTCTCTTGCTCTTTTTGTCTGATACCAAGGTATTCCTTGTAGACATCAAGGATTGACAACGGTTTTGTCTTGTTTTTAGAAAGCAAGTACCTTTTTTTAATGTCCTCAAGGGAAAAGTTGTCGCCCTCTTCAAATGCGATGCGTTCCATCTCAACTTTCTCTTGCATAAGCTGTAGGTTATACTCATTGCAGTTTGGGCACTCGCTCGTTACTTGATTTGATTTCAAGTAAGTTGGATCGGTCAGGTAAATTCCAATTTGCCCAACTGTAATCCGTTCCCCTCCAAATGATATTCTCATTAGAAGCGGATATAAACCATTCTTCAATGGTTTTTTCCTTACATAGAAGGTTACTTTTACACTCTCTTTCATCACGTAAGTTGTTTTCATGTTGTTGTTATCTAAAAGAATTAACGGGTACACTTCGCAAGCAATTTCACAACTCCAAGTCAGAAAGAAAAAGTTGCCATTATGCTGCCAATTCGTTGACAACCTATTTTGTTATGTCCTAATAAGAACGATAACAAGCTGATTGTCAGTCTAGTACAAATGACTACTGAGATGGGAACTAAAGATGATTGTAGTGCCGAAAAACAAGAAAAAGTGCTATAAACCTTGGTCTATAACACTTTTCTGTAGAATGAAACTTTTAAGAGAGAGCCGAGGAGATGAATCTCACCGCCTATAATAATAGCGAGCTAATCGCTGCTTATCAATGGACGGTCAATACCTTTGTGCTACCAGAGCCAGTGGCACCTCTCCAAGGAAGTGCTGCTCTCTCCGACTAAAGCCAAACGGAGACTGCCTCGGTAGTCTCAGCTTATCTACACTAAGTGGAAGTAGGGAAGAGTCCCCATTCCACAACTATTAATTTGTAAGGAATAGCCACTATCAAAGTATCCGAAACGCTTTGATAGTGGCTATTTTTTTTGTTTAACCTCTCGTCAGAAGTAGAAAAGGTAGGAGAGTAGTGCCGAGCGACCTCTCAATTGGTACCACGAGCGATTGCTCTCGGTAGCACTATAGCTAGTAAATCCATACTCCTGCTGATTGAGGAGATTGTGGAGGTGCAACTTGAAATTGCCTATGGTGGTGCGGTACTCACCCACAGTGCTGAGGAGAAATAGATGCTTCATCTCATGCATCCGCCATTCCTTCCCTTGATGCTCACAGAGAAGCGTGAGGTGTAAGTCGTCGGTAGGTGAATAGGTGACATCTAGTGTCCCTAAGAGCGTATGGAGTGGATCAAGCTTCTGAGTGGCATACCACATCTGAGAGCGAGTAACATTGTAGGATAGCTTGCCCGACCAGTGCTTTGCTAGATCACATTGTACTTCACCCCAAGTTGATAGGTTCATCATCTGCGACGTTTGTTCCACCTCCCGACGCATCGTTTGGTAATGGGCATAATTGCCCGAAAAGCCGGCCGATACCTTGCTTTTTATCTTCCGAAAGTAGCGAGAAATATAGCTATTGAGCTGATAATTACCATAGGTATTGTCCCCTTTCACCAGTTCCAGACGATTCAAGTCGACCGTTGGGTTATCCGTTAGAAAGTGATCCGAACGTCCATATCTTCCCGAGAGGGTGATTGTGCCATACAGCTCCTGTACTGGTTGGCGAAACTTCAGGTTGATGCTAGCATAAAGACCTTGGCTACTCGTTAGCTCTCCAGCTCCCAACCGCTCCTGCCGGTAGGTAGTGAAGAATGGCTGTCGCATCAGATCTAGTAGGCTCCCCACCTCTTGGTAATAATTGACCATCCCAAATAGGTGCCATACCCTATTGAGCCGGTACATATAATTGAGTGATGGAGAAAGAAGTAGATGCGACGCCTGATCCGCTTCGCCATACTTCAGTACCGCCAATGTGGTTGGTAGCTCAAATGAGATATTGTTGTCTCCTAGAGAGAAACGCCACAGGCGAGGCGATACTTTCAGATCCCATCGTTGCCCTTTCGTATATTCTGCCCCATCCTTGTGAATCTTATCCCGTACATAGCTTCCCTCTATCGGAATGGCCAATTGCCATCCTTTCTTTAAGGGAAATAGAAAAGAAGTGGAGAGGCTAGCCCTCATCACCTCCTCGCTAAACTTCTGCTCTATCAGAGGGGCAGAGAGGGAGAGAAGCGGTGCATTTTGGTAGGAGAGCTTACTGTGGAATGAAAGCACCTTTCGCCCGAAGCGTTGACTCCAAGCGAGGCGATTTTGCACCAAGTGCGATCGGAGATCTATCTCTTGAAGCATCGGAGTGGCGGAGCGGAAGATCTGATCCTTTTGATGCTGCCTTAGCCCCACATACTCTACCGTCTCATTCAAGTAGTTGTTACGCTCATTGCGTTTGTACTCCAGCATTGCCCTCCCCAGCTGCTCACGAGATCTCGTGTGGACCTCATGCTCATTGAGCACCACATCTTCTGCCTTTGAAGGAGCGAAAAAGGTCAATTCATTACCATAGGAGTGCCGACTAGTATAGTCCGAGTAGCTAAGGTCTGCCTTCAGTGTTCGGTCGGTCGAAAATTGGTAAATCGTTTTGGCCTTTCCTTGACCGCCCCGCTGGCGTAAGTAGAAATGTGGAGAGAGGGAAGGCTCAGGTGCCGAAAGACCCATAGGCAGGCTCGAGAGCAAAGGACTCGAGGGCATCAAAGGGGTAATGACCGAGTGCTTCACCTCATCAGTTGCGTTGAAGTCCTTATCTAGTCGTCCCTCCACCGTGCTCTGCCACCTTGGTTGAGCATAGAGGAGATAGCCCATTCCTCGGTAGGCCAATTCCTTCTGGCTATCTACCCCTGCCCCGATCTCCGCCTTGCCATTAGCCCGGCCACGAGCCTTATGGTTCAGTACCAGATTCATCACGATCTTATCGTCACTCACCAGGTCCTTCAGCATCTTAATGTCCTGCTGATTCTCCATAATCTCTACGCGGGCGACCTTGTCATACCTTAGGTTTTGAATAGTACTTTGGTAATCCCTGCCCAAGACATCCATATTGTCGATGGTCAGCTTATCCACTGCCCTGCCGAGATACGAAATCGATCCCGCCTTAGAAACCTCCACCCCAGGGAGCTTCTTCAGAGCATCCTGTAGCGTTACATCTCGTTGGCTCACAAATCTCCCTAGGTGATAGACCGTCGTATCGCCATGCTGTACAATGCGGGGGGCCTCCACCACCAAATCCTTCAGCTCTCTATTGGAGGGGGAGAGCTGGTAGGTGTGTAACTGGCTATCGGTCACTTTTGTCTGAAAAGGCTCATAAGAGAGGTGATTAAAAGCAAGCGTACAAGGCGGCGTAGCTTTGGGAATGCTAAACTTACCTTGGGCATTGGAAGTGGCAAATGCCTTCGTCTTTCCCTCTAAAATTACCTTCACCATCACCCCTCTAATGGGCTGACCACTCTCGTCATCTACCACCACTCCACTCACCTGAGCTGTTGCCGATACCCAGACCAAGAGGAGCCACAGACCTATTAGCCACTGTCTCATCGGTTACTCCTTTTCCAAGAAGATAAAACCATTGGGAAATGAACGCATTAATACGATCCCATCATTCGCAAAAACAACCGTCTTACCATTCTCTCCCTTCCTTACAGTCATACTGGTGACGCCTGCTGATAACCCTTTGCTTTCCTGCTTAGGATAGAAGGCATGATACAGCTCCAAGAAGCCCTCTCTATTGATCTCAAAAGCACTTTCTGGGCGAACGAATGGCGGTACTATTCCTCTTTTGTTGCGAATCTCGGCCAATTCAAAGGTGATCTCTCCCGTGCTATCTTCTGCCGCCAACACCAATCCAGGTAGCCCAGCCAATTTCCATGGACCATAAGGTAGAGGTATCTCCTCTGTGTACCAAGCCGTCCACTGCCTACCAGCAAAGTCCAACTTCGCTTCGTGGCAAAGGTACCCTGCTATCTCCTTACTCCCTTCGCCCAGCTCCCAAGCCGTTGGAAAAGGCTCGGTATAGTAATAGCGATTGGGTAGGATCGGCTCGTGATGCTCCATCTCTTGTCGCTCTAGATCTAGGTAGAGCTTTGGTAGGAAGAAGCACTCTGCTGCTGCTTCACGCACCTCTGATTTTTCTATCACGGTAGGATCAATATCGTCCAAAGCTCTGAGAGAGTCGGTCTTGTAGGCAGCATAGTCCTCCACTACCGCTCTGGTGTCTCCTACACTCAGCATCACAAACGTTACATCCACTGCCCCTTCTGGGTTGGTGGGTTCGTGCTTCAGCAACTGCTTATAAATAACATTGAGCTGTGCCGGCTCCACATTCTGTGCACTAATCTTAAAGGAGACCAGCAAAAAGGCTCCTAAAATAAAGATGCTCACTCTTTTCATAATAAAATCGTATCTCACTACAAGTTAAGTAACTACTTGTGCAAGATACGATTTTTTTTATTTATAAAAACGATGAGTGCTTTCTCTTCGCATTAGAGGAGGAATATGATCACCAGCTGTGCCGCCAGTACCCTTAAGAACATCGTGAGCGGGTAGACCGTGGCATAGCCCACTGCGGCAGCATCGCTATCGGAGAGGCTATTGGCGTAGGCTAGGGCAGGTGGGTCGGTGGTGGCACCTGCCATCATACCGCTGAGCTGTAGGTAGTTGAGCTTAAATACAAATCGACCGAGTAGCCCCACCACCAGTAGTGGAATAAGGGTGATCAGTAGACCGTAGCCCACCCACACAAAACCGCCATTATTCACTAGCGTATCCACAAAGCCATTGCCAGCGTTGAGCCCCACACAGGCGAGGAATATGCTGATGCCCATCTCCCGAAGGATGAGGTTGGCACTCGTGGTAGTGTAGGCTACTAATTTTAGTTTGTAGCCAAAGCGGGCAATGAGTATCGCTACCACTAGTGGGCCACCAGCCAATCCTAGCTTCACTGGCTGAGGAATACCTGGGAACATAATCGGAATAGAGCCGACAAATATACCTAGGGCGATCCCTAGAAAAATAGTCACCAGGTTGGGTTCATTCAGTCTCTTGACGGAGTTGCCAATCAACTCCTCCATACTATCAATGGCGGCATCACTTCCCACCACATTGAGGCGGTCGCCGTATTGAAGGGCAAAGTTGGGCGAAGCTACAATCTCCACCCCTGCTCGGTAGATGCGGGTGACATTGACGCCATACAGAGCTCTTAGGTTGAGACTCTTGAGAGTTCGGCCATTGATCTCTCTATTCGTCACTACTAGCTTGCGAGAAATATATTTCGAGCCCTCTAGTATCCAGCGCTTGCGGTCAATGTGTAGCTTCCGACCCACCGTCACGATGAGGGCATCAATATGTGGCTGCTCGGTGATGACAAATATCCGATCCCCCTCCGAGAGTACGGTATCTATAGTGGCGATGTGTATTTCGTCCGTCTCCTTTTTCCATATCCTTGAAACTACAAACTTTCGACCGTGTAGCAGCTCTGTGAGCGACTTTACGGTATGCCCAAATAGAGCAGGGTTGGTCACTTGTAGCGAAATAGGGATTGCCGAAAGCTCCTCCTCGGATCGCTCTTCCTCTAGCTTCGCCTCCTCCTCCTTGATATTCACTCTTCCGATCCAGCGGATCAGTATAATGGAGAGGATGATTCCTATCACGCCTAGAGGATAAGCTACCGCATAGCCCATGCCGATAGAGGGGTCTTCAATGCCGGTTATCTCAGAGTAGGCCTGCTGTGCCGCTCCTAGCCCAGGGGTATTGGTGATGGCACCACTCATGATGCCCACCATCGTCTGCAGAGGCACTCCCGAAAGGAAGTAAATCACCGTCGTTACCACCACAGCCAGTACCACATTGAGGGTGGCGAGCAGGTTGAGGGTACGCCCTCCCTTTTTGAAGTTGCTAAAGAAACTAGGCCCTACCTGTAGCCCTATTGAGAAGACGAAGAGTATCAGTCCAAACTCCTGAAAAAAGTGCAAGAGACTCCTATCCACCTTCATTCCTAGCTCCCCAAAAAGGATGCCAACAAAGAGGATAAACGTGGCGCCAAGCGAAATGCCAGCGATCTTCACCCTGCCAAGCAAAATTCCTAGCATAATTGTCAGGGCAAGAATCATTAGTGAATGTCCTACTCCACTACCGAAGAGTAGTTCTTGAAACCAGTTCATAATAGTATCAAATTGTCTAATATATTAATAATAGTGGGATTTCCATCTAGGCTCATCACTACAAAGATACCAATTATATTGAGATGGCGATATCGGTACTGGCAGGAGTTACGCATTAGAAAAGACTATTGTGCGAATGATGATATACAATCTGTTGAGGATAATGGCGTAAGGACCTCGGCAGAGGTCCCTCTTAAATAGGCACAGGTCGGAGGGGCGTTAGCCCCGAACGACCTGTGTGCAAGAGCATATTCACCACCTGCTTGACCCCGGCTGAGGGGTCAGACCTAGAGATAGGGTTGTCCGACCCCTCGGCCGGGGTCGCAAGGGTGTGTGGTACCTCTTTATACACAGGTCTACGGCACTGCGTGCCTTGACCTGTGCCTATTTAGCACGG
>NZ_AQVC01000049.1 GCF_000372405.1 Porphyromonas somerae DSM 23386
TAGGACTGCCGAGGCCTCACGGGATAAGCCATACATCTTTCATCGTTTACCTGCCTAATTTACGCATCAAGGTTACGGTTGCCTTTTGGAACTTCACTGCCTGTAGCCAGCTTGTCCGCTTGATACGCCTTAGTATTAGGTTTCTGTTCGTCAGGCCACGAATTCGCTATTGCTTCTTCTCTCCCAAGGGTCACCCCTTGAAACTTGCAAGTCGCTATGGGGTTCGTTGGCAACTACGCCCCGAGTGGACTTTCACCACAGATGTATGACATGCCCGTCATACTAAAAAGAGTGGGTAGGCCAAAGATTGACCTACCCACTCTTTTAGTATGTAATGTATTTAGCTATTAAAGCTTTGGACCAGCAGCTATGAGTGCCTTACCCTCGGCCTTACCAGTGAACTTCTCAAAGTTCTTGATGAAGCGCTTAGATAGATCCTGAGCCTTCTCATCCCACTCAGCAGGATTAGCATAGGTATCACGAGGATCGAGGATCGCTGGGTCTACGCCAGGAAGTGCTAGAGGTACACGGAACCCGAAGTATGGGATCTCCTTAGTCTCTGCCTTATCGATAGAACCATCGAGGATTGCATCAATGATACCACGAGTATCTTTGATAGAGATACGCTTGCCAGTACCATTCCACCCAGTATTCACTAGATAAGCCTTAGCACCGTGTGCCTCCATCTTCTTCACTAGCTCCTCGGCATACTTAGTAGGATGCAGTGACAAGAAAGCAGCACCGAAGCAAGCTGAGAAGGTAGGTGTTGGCTCGGTAATACCACGCTCTGTACCAGCTAGCTTAGCGGTAAATCCGCTGAGGAAGTAGTACTTAGTCTGCTCTGGAGTTAGGATAGATACTGGAGGCAGTACTCCGAAGGCATCAGCCGATAGGAAGATCACCTTATTGGCGTGACCTGCCTTAGAGACAGGCTTCACGATATTCTCGATGTGATAGATAGGATAAGAGACACGAGTATTCTCAGTCACCGACTTATCAGCGAAGTCAATCTTACCATTCTTATCGAGCGTTACATTCTCCAAAAGAGCATCTCTACGGATAGCATTGTAGATATCTGGCTCGCTCTCCTTGCTTAGGTTGATCACCTTAGCATAGCAACCGCCCTCAAAGTTGAAGATACCATCATCGTCCCATCCGTGCTCATCATCACCGATTAGCTTACGCTTAGGATCGGTAGAGAGAGTGGTCTTACCTGTTCCAGAAAGTCCGAAGAAGATAGCAGTCTCCTTACCATCCATACTAGTATTAGCAGAGCAGTGCATAGAGGCCATGCCCTTGAGAGGAAGTCGATAGTTCATGTAAGAGAACATACCCTTCTTCATCTCACCACCGTACCAGGTATTGATGATTACCTGTACCTTTTCGGTAAGGTTGAATACCACAGCGGTCTCACTATTCAGTCCCAGCTCCTTGTAGTTCTCCACCTTCGCCTTAGAAGCGTTGAGGATAAGGAAATCGGGCTCACCAAAGTTCTCCAGCTCCTCCTTAGTAGGACGGATAAACATATTGGTCACGAAGTGAGCTTGCCAAGCCACCTCCATCACAAAGCGTAGCTTGAGGCGAGTATTCTCATTGGCACCCACAAAAGCATCCACTACAAAAAGGCGTTTATTAGAGAGCTGATCGGTAGCAATCTTCTTGATGATTGGCCAGTGTTCCTCCTTAACTGGCTTATTATCGTTTTTGTACTCCTCGGAAGTCCACCAAACGGTATCACGAGAGGTGTCATCAAGGACGAAAAACTTATCCTTAGGGCTACGACCAGTGTAGACACCAGTCATCACATTCACAGCACCCAGCTCGGATACTTGTCCTTTTTCATAACCTTCTAGGTCAGGGCGCGTCTCTTCTTCAAACAGTTGATCATACGTGGGATTATAAATAATCTCAGTAGCTCCGGCGATACCATACTTGGTTAAGTCAATCTTTTTTGCCATGCTTCTAAATTTTTTATATATTGGTTAATTGGAAATAACGTTCTACGTCTCACTCACACAGCAAAGGTAATAAATAAAGTGACTATCCGCAAAGAATTAGGAATTATTTCTTTATTATTTCCGATTGCTTGAGAAAAGGTGTACCGTCACCCCGTATGCTGGCACCTCCATTAGGTAAGGCTGATCGGGCAAAAGACGCACAAAAGTCTCGCCATCAACGGGCCACTGAGTTACGCGAGCAACCTCCGAAGATAGGCTAAGTACCTCAAAAGCATGAGGCGGGATAGCCACTTCTACCGTCTGTGGTTCGCCGTGAAAGTTGACCACCACCAATGCAGACTCCTCTCCGTAGGCACGCATAAAGGCATAGAGCCCACGATCGGCGGAATGGGGTTGGTAGTAATTGAGGTCATAAAAGGTGCCCTTGGCAAAGAGTGGTCTTTGAGCCAGCTCTAGAAGCGATTGGTAGCGTGCTCTCAATGGAGATTTTATCTTGCCCTCGCTGAGTAGCCACTCACGGATAGTGGAGAGGCTCCAGTAATCAAAGATAGTTGTACGACCATCTCTGCCCGAGAAGCCCTCCTCATCCATTCCCCGCTCCCCTAGCTCCTGACCGAAATAGGTCATCAAAGGATTGCCATCCACTAGGGCGGTCACCGCCATAGCTGGGAAAGCTTTCTCGCCGTCACCCACCACAAAGTCCGAAGCAAGTCGCACTTCGTCGTGATTTTCCATAAACCTTAGAAGTCGATGCTTCACACGCTCCTGAGACTGCAATAGCCCACCGATATCATTTGTTGATGCCTGTCCCTTGAGAAGAGCCATCAAGAGATCATAAAGCCCCACCTTATCATAGAGGTAATCAAAGCCAGCCAGTACAAACTCCTCATACCGCTCTGGCTGATATACCTCGGCAATCATCAGTAGCTCGGGATAGGCTGTTTTGAGCTTTTGAATACACCATTGCCAAAAGGGCACCGGCACTAGCTCCGCCATATCGCACCTAAAGCCATCCACCCCTTTCGCTGCCCAATAATTAAGGATATCGAGCATCTTATTCCAGGTATCGGGCACAGGATCATAATGGGTATTCCAATCTCCTGCCAGGTCAATACCATAATTGAGTTTGATCGTCTCGTACCAATCATTGGGTGTAGGGTGGCTAGTAAACTGGTCGTTACCTGTCGCCTTGGCTGGTATTTCGGTATAAACCTCATCGCCACTCACTAGGGTCAACGTCTCCTGAGGCAGATAGTAGAAATTATTATTTGGGGCAAAGGGCACTGAGGTATCATCCTCCTCGCCAAAATCCTTTACGTAACTAGGCTTGGCATCGGAGGCATATTCCCGAGATAGATGGTTGGGGACAAAGTCAATGATCACCTTTAGCCCCGCAGCGTGAGTTCGCTCAATCAGAGCTTCAAACTCCTCCATACGATGCTCCACCTCCACTGCAAGGGCTGGTGCCACATCGTAGTAGTCGCAGATAGCATAGGGTGAGCCGGCCTCCCCCTTCACAATCGCTGGGTGGTTGGCTGGTATCTTGGCACCGAAAGTACTTTTGGTAGCATGCTCAAGCACTCCGGTGTACCATATATGTGTACAACCGAGCTCTTTTATCTCTTGCAGACGCTCAGGGGTAAAGTCCTCAAACTTTCCCGAACCATTGGTCTCAAGGGTACCCGCTTTTTGATTGGTAGCATTGAGATTGCCATAAAGTCGTGGCAATACTTGGTAGATAGATATTCTCATCTCCTATTGTGCGTTGTGGTCGTAATCCATTAATACCTGCCAAACAGTCTCCCCTACCGCTTGTAGCGTCTCCTTACTGATGATATCCAGATTGTCGTTGTGAGTATGCCAATAATCGCCAAACTCCTCATCGTAATTGATGATATCGACACAAGGAATGCGGAGGTTGCGAATCACAAAGTAGTGGTCGTCGGTAATCGCACCACCCATCTTATTCTGAAAATAGGCGCCGTGACCGAGCTCCTCAGCCACCTCCCATATCTTAGTAACGAACTGACCGGCCGACTCTTGTGAGAAGTACTCCCGCTTAAAGATCGCATTCTTAGCCCCAACCATATCGAGGAGAATTCCGAACTCTGCTTTATACCCCTCCTTATGTAGGTTTTTAGTCCAATACTGAGTACCTAGAGCCCATGTATCTTCCGAATTGACCTGATACTGCGTTTCCCATGCAGGCAAACCGTAGTCCTCAGCATCGAAAAACATCAGGTCGATCCCGTAATTCTCCAGTCCCTCAGTGGCAAGTAGACGTGCCAACTCCAGCATCACGCCAGGACCACTGGCCCCATCATCAGCGCCCAAGATAGGCACCTCACGCATCATAGGATTGGGGTCGTTATCGGCAAAAGGACGGGTATCCCAGTGGGCAAAAAGCATAATTCTCCGCTCGCGCTCGGGGTGGTACGAGCCGATGATATTGACGCACTCCAACTTGGTGCCATCGTAGGCAGTAAGCGACATCTCCTGTCGCGTCACCTCCAGCCCCAGTTGCTCAAGTTCTCCGACAATGTAATTGGCGGTAGCCCTATGGGCTTCGGTGTTCGGCACACGAGGGCCAAAAGCCAGCTGCTGCGCAATATGAGCATACGCCTTTTCAGCAACAAAAGGAGAAGGGGGCAACTCTCTCGCCACCTTAGTCTGCTCAGATTGCCCACTTTTTTTACCACTTTTATCACAAGAGGAAGCGGAGAGTACCAGCCCTACCACTGCCATCGTAAGTATCAAGAATCTATTCATCATCATTCAATTTATTGGAGATTGCCCACCTACTTACCTTGGTAGATGAGACGTGAAATATTATCTTTTGCAAATAAGGATTGTGCCACACGCATCAGCGACTCAATCGTCACCCCATCTAAGCGATGGAAAAACTCCTCTAGGGGGTGGTAGCAACCTTTCAGCAAGAGCTGACGACCAAAGGCTAGGAACTGCGACTCACTCTGCTCCGTGGACATCGTTGCCTGCCCTTTGATCTGCTTCACCCAGGCACGTAGCGCGGTGGGGGTTAGAGGGACTTCCTGAAGCTTTTCCAACTCCTTAAGCACCTGCTCAAGGGCTCTCTCGGCATTCAGAGGGTCGCAACCGAAGTAAATCTGCCACCAGCCGATATCAGGGATGGTGGTCAATGACGACTCCACGCTATAGACCCAGCCACGATGCTCCCGCAGCTGTACCACTAGCCGACTATTCATTCCCGGCCCCGCCAATAGGTTGAGAAGTAGTGTCGCTTCGGTCCGATCCAAATCGGCTAAAGTGGGTGCCACACCCCCTATCAGCACGTGGGCTTGGTGGGTATCGCTTTCTTGCAGGAGATTGAATTGGGTAGCTCGAGGAGACGCCATCGGCGATGCCGTGGGAGCCTCTTCAAAAGGCTCTCCAAGCAATTGGTTGGTCAGCTCAGCAAACCGCGACTCCGTCACCTGGCCCATACAGAAAAAGAGCATCCGACTAGGGGTAAACGCCTTGCGCACATACTCCAAGCAGTCTTCACGGCTCATCCTATCTAGGCTCTCTTCATTACCAAGAATGGGATGCGATAGCTCGTAATCCTCAAAGAACTTCTCCTCAAAATGATCAAAGATAAGATCCGAAGGGGTGTCTCGGTAGAGGCTGATCTCCTCCTTCACCACTTCTCGCTCCTTCTCCAGCTCCACCTCGGGGAAAGAGGCGTGGCGAATCAAGTCATTCAGAAGCTCCATACTCCGACGAAGCTCCTTTTTAGGTGCCGCCGTATAGACAAATGTGGTCTCCTTAGTGGTGTAGGCATTGAGCTCACCGCCCACCAACTCCATACGATTGATGATGTGCCACGCATGCCGACGCTCAGTGCCCTTAAAGATCGTATGCTCCACAAAGTGAGCCAACCCAGGGAGATGCTCAGGATCGTGCCGACTACCCGAGTGGATCGCAAAACCACAGTAGACCACGTTGCTCCGGGTCGGTAGCAAGGCGACCCTCAAGCCATTCTCCAGTTGATTCTCTATATATCCTTTCAAAATATCACTCCAACTACTCCTCCCATTTAATCTATCGCAAACTTACCCATTTTTCAAGACTGTTGCACTACGATGATTAGTGCCCGACCCACCAGCGAACGTATGGAGGGTGCATTTCATAAAGAGGTTTCAGAAAGCATTTTGCACATTAAATTTGGGTGAAATGTAGGCTGTTGAAAGCGCCCTTGTAAACCATTGAAAACCAAGGATATATTTTGGCGTTTTCCGAGTTGCAACTAAGCAATCGGTTAGTTGCAACTAAGCATTTGCTTTGTTGCAACTCGGCAAATGCTTAGTTGCAACTCAGTTTTTGCTCTCCTTATGAGAATGTTGCACGAAGTGCCATTCTCGCACATTTGAATCAAATGTGCTGAGACTTTGAACGAAGGATGAGATACAAGGCGCTGAGGGTGAGGGCACTGGGAGCGTACTCACGTACGTGACCGAGCCCGAATCCCGAAAGCAACGCCGCAGATCGCCTTCGTGCAACAGTCTCCTTATGACTGACCCAACCTTGCAAAAGAGAAGAGCTTAAAAAGAGATGGGGTGTGTTGGAACCAAAGCTCCGACACACCCCATCAATTGATTAAGATGACTTACAAAAGTCGTTTACCAAACAATCACACGCTCCTCAGGTGCCATCCACATAGCATCACCCTCCTTGATATCAAAGGCCTCGTAGAAAGCAGGGATATTCTTAAGTGTTTGATTAACTCTTAGCATACCCAAGCTATGAACATCTACCTTGGTGAGGCGCACCTCCTCCTCAGGAGTGATATTTTGTCCCCAAAGACGTGCATAACCGATAAAGAATCTCTGAGCCATGGTGAAGTTGTCAATAACAGGATACTCCTGACCCTTTGTTGCCTCTTGTAGAGCATCAAAGGCCACTAGCACACCACCTTGGTCGGCAATATTCTCGCCTAGAGTAAGGTGACCATCGGCCATAAGACCCTCACGGATCTGTACCTTATCGAACTGTGCTGCTAGCTTCTCAGTAGCTTCCTTAAAGGTCTTAGCATCCTCCTCAGTCCACCAATTGATCATATTACCATTGGCATCGTACTGACTACCTTGGTCGTCGAATCCGTGAGTCATCTCGTGACCAATCACCACACCGATACCACCATAGTTAACCGCGTCATCGGCATTGAGATTGAAGAATGGAGGCTGCAGGATACCTGCTGGGAAGCAGATCTCATTAGTGGTAGGATTGTAGTAAGCATTCACCTCGTGAGCATTCATCAACCAGCGATTCACATCTACTGGCTTACCAAGATCCTCAAGGTTACGATTGACTTCAAAGAGTGAGATAGCCCTCATATAGTCATAAAGGGAGTTCTCTACCAGCTCAAGGTTTTCATAAGTCCACCACTTATCAGGATAGCCCACCTTTACGATAAAGGTATTGAGCTTCTCGTGCGCCTTCGCCTTAGTATCCTCGCTCATCCAAGCAAGGTTATCGATACGCTTACCTAGAGCTAAGATAAGGTTGTCCACCAATTGAGTCATCCGCTCCTTTGCCTCAGCTGGGAAGTGCTTAGCCACATATTTCTGACCAATCACATCGCCCATGCAGCTATTGACACGTGCCACAGCGGTCTGCCAAAGAGGCTTTTGCTCGATGACACCAGTCATGGAAGTGCTATGGAAAGCGAAGGAAGCATCGCGGAAGTCTTTGCTTAGGTAATTGGCAGCATCATCTAGGATACGAGCCTTAATGAGGTGCTTCATTGCGTCGAGCGAAGTGGTCTCAAACCACTTATCAAAGCGGTGGAAGTAATCCTTCTGAGCCACATTGAGCTCCTTGGCCTCGGCCAAACCGGTACGACCCTCGAAATAACGTTGGTATGGAAATTTGAAGCTCTTGTAGAACTCCTCCATACTCATCTTATTATAGTTTCTCTGCGAATCTCTCCTCTCCAGCATGGTGTAGACAATCTTAGAGAGGCTCTTCTCAGTATTATAAACCTCCTCAGCCAAAGCAGTCGCCTCCGCCTCATCGGTACCAGTAAGCGTGAATAGCTTAGCTATATAAGTGCGGTAGTCGGCCTGTTGCTTAGCAAAGTCAGCCTGCTCGCCATAGTAATCAGGCACACCCATGATTAGGCTAGGCTGGAAGAGCTGAAGCAGGTTGTTCTTGCTATCCTTCTCATCGGCCATTATATAGGTAACAAAGAAGTGAGAGTCGCCATAGTTACCACTCTTAGAGAGGTAATCTACCAACTCATCCTTAGTCGTTATGGCATCCACCTCACCAAGATATGGGAGCACTGGATTGGCACCATCTTTATCAAGTTTCAGAGTATCTAAGCTCATCTCATAGAGCTTATACGCCTTCTCCTCATCACTTCCTGCGGTAGCCCCCTCATTCATCTCCTCAAGGATCTCCTTGGTATCGGCAAGGGCATTGATACGCAGTTGATCAAAGCTACCAAAGCGGGCATAGCCAGCTGGCAGTGGGTGGTTTTTGATCCAGTTGCCATTGACATACTTGTAGAAGTCCTCTGAAGGTTTGATCGTAGTGTCTAGGGCGGTGAGATCAATTGCTGGGACGCTCTCGGTGCTCTCTTCCTTGCTCTGCTTATCGCTGCAAGAGCCTAAGCCAAGTACCATGGAGGCGAGTGCAAAAGTCATAATAGTTTCCTTTTTCATTTCTCTATTGTTGTTATTAGAAATATAGTTATTCTGTTCTGCAAATGTACACAATTGCGGTTACTTAAATACAAAATAGACCGCTAGGATTAGGCAAATAAAGGCTGCAAGATGATTCCACTGCAGGCTCTCCCCTCTAAAGAAAAGCACCGAGAAGAGGGTAAAGACAGTGATGGATATGACCTCTTGAATCACTTTGAGCTGCATCAAAGAGAAAGCTCCGCCATTCCCCACATAGCCCATACGATTGGCTGGCACCTGAAACATATACTCGAATAGCGCCAAGCCCCAACTGAGGAGTATCACCACGTAGAGCGGTGTAGCATCGGAGAGCACCTTCATCTGCTGTAGCTTCAGATGCCCATACCATGCAAAAGTCATAAAGATATTAGAGACTACAAGGAGTCCGATCGTTAGCCAGCCATTCATAAGATGCAACCAAGAGAGCAGAGCCTCTCACAAATTATATCCGTACAATAGCAATGGGTCGGTCTTGGAGCAAGAAGCCAAGAACATTATTGGTAAACTCCTCGGCCATTGCCACACGTGCCTCAACGGTCTGGGTACCCACGTGTGGGGTCATCACCACATTCTCCATATCGTATAGCTCATCGAGCGGATTATCGTCGTGCTCAAAGACATCGAGCGCCGCACCTGCGATGGTACCATTCTTGAGTGCCGACACAAGTGCTGCTTCGTCTACCACCTTTCCACGGGCGGTATTGACGAGGATGGCAGAAGGCTTCATTGTCCCAAGGCTCTTCTCATTAATCAGATGGTGCGAATCTTCATTGTAAGGGGTATGCAGAGAGATGATATCGCACTCCCGCAATAGTTGGTCAAGTGGTGCGTAGGTCACGCCTTCCTTTTGAGCCTCTTCATCAGAGAGCTTGTGGCGTTTGTAGTAGAAAATCTCCGCACCCATTGCCTTGAGGATACGTCCAACGGCACGGCCGATATTGCCGTAGCCCACGATGCCCACCTTTTTACGATAGATATCTGTGCCCATACCATCACTAAGCGAACCCTTAGCACTAGAGCGCTGGCGACGCATGGTGTGGTCCCAAATCGCAATCCTTCGGGTGAGTCCCAAGAGCAAGGCCACCGCCAACTCTGCCGTTGGCTGTATCACTGCCTGCGGGGTATTGCACACGGTGATTCCTTTGCTATTGGCATACGCCACATCGATATTATTAAAGCCCACAGCGTAATTGGCGATCAGCTTCAAGTTGGGGAAATAGTCAATCACCTCCTTAGTCACGGGAATGGTAAATTCACTTCCCAAGATTGTAGCATCTTTAGGTAGCCCCTCCAAGTGCTTTGGGTCAAACTTCTCCCCCTTGGGTAAAGTTACCACCTCCACCTGCTCCTCCAATGCTTCAAATCCTCTCGCCACGCTAGGGTGAAATAGGAACAATAGTTTTTCTTTGTTTTGTGCCATAATGTATCTTTAATTATATAAGGTTAATACCACTGTGATGTGGCTCTATAATTGGGTTGGCTACTCTTGCGGTAGCGAAGGTCATGCAGCAACTGGCTATTGACACCTATCGTAAAGTTGTACGACTTAAATGGTCCAATAGGGATGAAGCTTGCCGACATACTCCAGCAGTGTAGGTCTCGAGTGACATTGCAGGTCATATTGGTGATCCGCTTCTCATCGAAGTTGTAGTTAGCGGAGAAGTTGAATCGCCAATTGCGGGTCGGTGAAAACTGACCGCTGAAGCTCAAGTCGTGCCTCCATTGATATCCAAACTCTTTCTTGGCAGGGATAAACTCTCCCGTCCCGAGCGAAAGGTTGTAATTGAAGCTCAGGCTCCAATCCATCCGATTCTTGAGGTAGCCATTGTAGTCAAACTCCTCTTGCGAGCCACTTTTGCCGCCCATAAGAGAGCCACCGCCTTCCTCTCCTCTAGGCGAAGTAGGGGGCTGGTCAGGAGGGTCGTTGGACGAACCATCATCATCACCATCATTCTCTGTCTTTTTCTTTGAGAAGAGATTGGTAATCTTTTTGATCGTCTCCCGATTAAAGGTGTAGGAGAAAGAGGTACTCGTTCCCTTAAAGTGCCCTATTCCCTTACCATTGAGCACCCTCAGCTTATCCACTCGGTAGGGGATAATTCGACCATCATGCTCGTGATAATCCCACAGATAAAGGTCAAAAGCGCCCCCTAGTCGGAGGGTAAAACTCTGTGATAGCCTCAGAGAGATAGAAGCCGATAGGTCGCTCCATTGAAAGGAGTCGGCCGCTAGATTGTAGCTTGTGGAGAGGTTTAGCGACTCGATCAGACTGATCTTTTTGAACTCCGTAGAGTCCTTTTTGATTTTCGCCTCCAAGTTATTGGCAAGTGACAGCCCTATGCTTCCACTCTTACCTCGCCCCGGCACGCCAAAGAGCTGCCCCTCATATGGGGATACAAACCGCTCCTCCTTCCGTCCGTCGGGCGTGATGTATCGGAGATGCTCCCAATAGCCCCATCTAGGATCGCCAAAGTCGGGGCGGTAGTTAATAGAAATCGAGGGCTCCATACGGTGTCGAATCATATCCACCTTGTCACCTAGAAATGGCAGTGGCTTCCAAAAGCCATATACCGTGGTGGAGAGAGCTAGTGAAGCACTAAAGTCAAATACCCTATTAAAGCCATAAGTGGTATCTGTGGGCACCACCTTATTGAGAGCTGGGTCGTAGGCGTGGGCAACCCTCGAGGAGTACCACCGCTCCGTATAATTTAGGGAGGGGGTCACCTTGATATAATTGAATAGGTCAAAGGAGGCACTCACAGGGATAGAGTGGCTCATACCATTTTGCCAGTCCCGAATCAGGTTTTTCTTAAAGAACTCATCCTCCTTCGACTGCACCGAGTTACGCAACTGCCCCGAGTAAGAGAGCGAAATCTTTTCATACCACCGTTCCTTACCCACCTGCTGCTTACGCTTAAATGGGTAGATACGGCTCATCGTGATAGAGAGGTTGGGGAGCGTCACCGAGAGCGTCTTATCGCGCGACCTTTGGTTGATATCCATAGAGCCCGATATACTCCATGGGCTATTGGGGAAGCGTTGGTTGAAACTGATGCTAGAGCTCTTGGTATTCTCTCCCAACACCGCTTGATTGTAGAGCCCATCAAGGTTATTGTGATTGTACGAACTGGTAGAGAAATTGACATTGGCCGAGAAGCTTCGATATGGATTGGCCTTAGCATCCTGCTGGTGGCTCCACTGAATGCGGAAGTCACTCGACTTACTGTAGTCGCCTGCGATCTTATCCCCTCGCTTGGTCACAATGTAGCTCGCATTGATACTTCCGCTATACCGATACCGCTTGCGGTAGGTCGATTGTGCCTGCACCCCCCACGACCCCTTGGTGTAGATATCTCCCGTCAGCTGAAGGTCTACATAATCATTGATCGCAAAGTAATACCCGCCATTGCGTAGGTAAAAGCCACGATCCATCTCATCGCCATAAGTAGGCATTATTAGGCCCGAAGAGCGGGAGGTGGTAAAAGGGAAGAAAGCAAAGGGCAAGCCAATAGGCAGTGGTACATCGGCGATCACCAGATAAAGAGGACCCGAAACCAAATCCTTTCCAGGGCGCACCTTTGCCTTAGTCAGACTGATATAGAAGTGTGGATGCTCATGATTGTCACAGGTGGTGTACTTTCCATCCATCAGATTGAGCGTACCATTGCCAATCCGCTTCGTCTTATCCGCCGTCACAAAGCCATCGCCCTGCTGCGTCACCACATCGGTGATATAGCCTTGTTGCGTATTGATATTATAGTTGATGCTTTTTGCTTCATAGGTCTCTTGCTCATTAGTAATCTTGGCATAGATACGCTCTCTATTGAGCGAGTCGGGATAGTCGATATAGGTAGAGTAGATATTACCGCTATCGATCTGCATCTGCATGAAGTCACCCTGCAACTGCTGACTTTCGTACTTCACCTGACCATTGCCGTACATCCGGAGCAAGTTGCGCTTCGGTAAGATCACAATAGAGTCTTGGCTCTCAAAGTCGAGAGGTGCCTTGAGCTGACTGAGGAGTGTGGAGTCGGTAGAGAGAGAATCGGCTGGCAGTGAATCTACTGCAAGGCTATCCACCACCAAGCTATCTACTGCAAGGCTATCACGAATATTCAGCGTATCCCTTGACTGTAAATAACGTGCTAGGGCATCAATATCCGCCCTACTCCTCCCTGCTTTTGCACCTTGAGAGAGGAGCAGAGAGAAGAGGAGATACCCCACAAAGATAATGAGTATATAGGGAGTGCCCTTACGTCTCACCACAGCGTTACCACAAAATAGCGTCCATACAAGTCCTAAACTCTCACAAAGATAATAAAATGACTTGAATAATCGACCCTACCTCACCACTAGTCACCTAAAAAGCGCATTGGAGCTATTGCTCGTAAAGCGCTTAAAGGCCATCGGCAAGTACTCTATCAGTCGACCCGCTGTAAGCGAAAGCTCGCAGTAGTCGCTGCTATAGCTCTCTGCAGCAAACCCATGGATAAAGGCTCCTGCCACACACGCCTCTAGCTGATGCACCTTTTGTCCCAATAGTGCAAGGATAATACCCGTTAGCACATCGCCAGTGCCAGCAGTTGCCAACCCTGGATTGCCCGACATCGTAAAGACCACCTGACCCATCGGCGTGGCAGTAGCCGTATAGGCACCTTTGAGCAAAATATAGATGCCCAAGCGAGCCGCCTCACGCCGTGCCAACTCTAGTCGCTCGTAGCTATTTCGGGAAGGACCAAAGAGACGATCAAACTCCCCCACATGAGGGGTGAGGATAGAGCCCTTTGGCACCATCCCCAAGAGGCGTCCCTCCTCCTGAGCCAAGAGATATAGGGCATCGGCATCCAGCACCATCGGCTGCGTGTAACCACCCAAGAGTTGCTCTAGCCCTAGCAAGCTCTCTGTACTTCGTCCAAGGCCTGGTCCCACGGCAATCGTGGTATAGTCGGTGAGCGAATAACTGGTGGAGGAGAAGCTCTCCTCCGATCCGTCTTCACGCACCAATGCCTCAGGCAGAGAGGTATGCAAAATAGTAGCCTGACCCGAAGGCACATGCACCGTCAGATGCCCCGCTCCCGAAGCCATCGCTGCTCTACCAGCCAGCACCGCAGCCCCCATCATCCCCTTAGCGCCTGCTATGAGTAGATCCTTGCCATAGTCATACTTATTGGAGAAGCGCTTACGCAAGGGTAGCACCTGCTCCATCTCCTGCGTTCCGAAGTACATATAGGGGGCATTGGACGTACTTTTGGCACTATAAAAACTAGGATAAAGCACCCGCCACTGACCCACATAAGGCTCATTTTCGGGCAAAAGGAGTAACAGCTTAGGACTATAAAAGGTGTAGGTGACGTCGGCCTTTAATATCTTGGTATAGTCAATAGGCCCCTCCACTTCTTCACTCATACCAGAGGGGATCTCCAGTGCCACCTTGATCGCCTTTATCTGATTGAGGTACTTCGTCACATTATTGAGCGAAGGCATCAGCTCCCGCCCCTGTATTCCATCAATCAGAAGGTCTTGGGGAGCCAGCTCTGGGAGGGCAAAAGCATTGGTCGTCACCTCGGTGAGGTGCGATGAAACTTCCATAAAGGCATCACGTTCATGGGCCACTTCGTCGGACAAAGTACCTTTAGGATTCAGGAGCAATACCTCTACATCATACTGCATGCCCACTAGCGAGGTGCCTACCCTGATCGCCAAAGCCCCCTTTTCGTTGGGCCCAGCAAAGATCACCGCACGGCGAGCAGCATAGAAGTCCTGCTTCAGGCGGTTGCATACCGCAATTCCCTTGTGCGCCATCAGCTCCGAGGCATCCTCCCAATCAGTACGCTCTGCCACCAGCTCTGCCTCCATCTCCGCGATCTCTCTCGAGCTATATATCTTTTGCATCTTCTCCCTTTATATATTGTATCATATTATATCATTTCCACCAACTCCTCTTCCCTCTGGAGGAGACACCCCCACTCACTAGGGTCGGGCAGATACCCACCCTTTATCAATTGTTGCCTCATCCTTTCAATCGAAGCAAATGCCCCATCCAGTGCCGCCCCATCGCGAGCTGTGAGCTTCGTGGGCAGATGGTGGCACCCTTGGCTATCTATCTTGGTGAGAAGCGAACCAAAGGTATGAGGATACCGACGGGAGTGATGATACCTAGCCGTAGGGAGCTCAAAAGGCTCACGGTCCGTGGCCATCAGCATCCGCAATACATGCACCGCTGGGCTTTGATAGGCAGTCTGACCTCTCTGCTTGTAGATAGAGATGCCACCATACCGCACCGCACGCACCAGCTCCACCTCATCCTCACTGCTGATGCCCATCTCGCTCAGCGAAGTACCATTCACCCGAACTCTGTCAAGCATCGGTGCCATTGCCCCATCGTGGCTTCCCAAGCTGTAGACATCGCTAAGTACCCTAGGCGGTACCCCCAACCGACGCACCAACGTCCTTCGGAAGCGCTCGGTATCTAGCGACGAAAGGCTCATTATCCGTTCGGGCGACAATCCACTATGCACCAGCAGAGTGAGCCCCATCAGGTCGGAGGGATTGCTCACGCAGACCACCCGCTCCACTTTGTCCCTCACAGCGGAGAGTGCACGCCCACACTCCACTGCAAAGGGAGCATTGCTCAATAGCATCGCCTCGCGAGTGGTAGGACTACTCTGCACACTCTTGGCAAAGAGCAGATATCCCCCCTCCGATACCGCCTCCTCCATCGAGAGGGTGGTATGAATCTCAATTTCTCCGAAGCCCGACTCCTCTATCTCGTCCTTAAGCCCCTGAAGCCGCTCCTCGCTCCCGCCACAAAGCACCAGTCGACGACTGAAACGCTGTAGCAGAGCATAGAAGACCAATTCACTAGATAGCCGCCCCGTGGCACCAACCACCACCAGCGGACGCTCGGTAAAGTAGCCACCCTTCATCTCGTCGCTCTCTTAAGTTACCTCCCTACTAGCTTAGAATAGTGCACAGATAGGACGACCACCCAGGGATTGCATCACCTCTAGGTTGTCATCCTACACTCCTCCAGCTCTGAGAAGTGATGATTACTGATTCTCTTCGGGGAGAGAATTGTACTTTTTATCGAGGAAGATGTGAAGCAAAAAGCCCACAAGCACCAGTACAAGACCTATCACCAAACCAGTATTGGTCTGCCCTGTGCCAGCAAAGCCTAGATAAATCAATATAGCGGCGCCAATCACCTCTACCAAAATCCCAAGATAGGTAATCCCCTTCATATACTTCGAATATTGTAAGTTTGTAAGTTCTGTTCGTTTTGTCTGAGCTACATCAGTAGCCCCATCGTGACCCAGAAGGGATTCAAACCCCCGACCTTCAGAACCGGAATCTGACGCTCTATTCAGCTGAGCTACTGGGCCAAAAACACACCGCGTGGAGGCAACCACCCCATCGCTAGGTACAAAGGTAGCAAAAGATTTCCATACTCTCACCCCTTGCAACCCCCTTTTTACAGAACCGTCGCATCGGGAATTAAGTAATAAGCGAATGAACCGCTCTCTTTATACCCTTTTACCAATACCCGAACAACCATTCACACATTAGTATATTAGTATATTATGGGGAGCCTACCAAAGGCTATTCTAAGACTAGAACTGTTCATCCAAAAGGAGTGTGGGACTACTCATATACTTATTATAGACCTATAAAAAGTGGGTGGCGTAAGAGGGCAAAAGTTTAGTTGCAACTAAGCATTTGACGAGTTGCAACTAAGCAATCGGCGAGTTGCAACTAAGCGATCGGTTAGTTGCAACTAAACCAACACTCATATATGACACTGGTTTTCAGGCCGTTACGAAACCGATATTAGTGACCTATTTTCCCATCCATTTTCACATATAATAATACATCAAAACAATCTTGGAATAGGCTGTCCGAACCGCAAGGAGCTTGGGTTTTGATCGTCTTATTTACCTTTATTCATCGGTTCCGCAAGCCTTGAATGGGGTTACTTCATAATCGGACCTCCGAGGTCCTTGCCCCTATTGGTATTTCGATGAATACCACACGGTAGTATCTTACTAATGCGCTAGCTCTATATCTGTGGGGCAGGGGTTACGCATTAGAAAGTTCTTACCGTATACTTTTTAACAGGGCGTCTATAAGTAAGGACCTCGGCAGAGGTCCGTGCTAAATAGGCACAGGTCAAGGCACGCAGTGCCGAAGACCTGTGTATAAAGAGGTACCACACACCCTTGCGACCCCGGCCGAGGGGTCGGACAACCCTATCTCTAGGTCTGACCCCTCAGCCGGGGTCAAGCAGGTGGTGAATATGCTCTTGCACACAGGTCGTTCGGG
>NZ_AQVC01000050.1 GCF_000372405.1 Porphyromonas somerae DSM 23386
CCGGGGTCGCAAGGGTATTTTACACCTATCTATACACAGGTCTTCGGCACTGCGTGCCTTGACCTGTGCCTATTTAGCACGGACCTCTGCCGAGGTCCTTACTCATAGACACCCCTTAAAAATCATACGATAAGACCAGCCTAATGCGTAACCCCTAAAAAAAGGGTGCTGTGGGGTATTTAGTTTGGAGAAAAATAAGTAATATTGTGGGACGTTTTAGAAAATAACCTACGACCTAATGAGCATATTACTTATTTTATAATTACATACTATTATTGCACTAAACAGATGAAGTCTTTTTCAAACTATGAATTGCTGAAGTGGCAACGGCTCCTTCATTCACATTACAAGAGGCTATCGACATGGGCTTTTGTGGCATGCCTATGCAGTCTCCTAGTAATGCCTAGCTGTACTAGCGAAGGGTACATGGATGAGTTGGCGACCATTGAGCTTTCGGAAAGTGGTATTCTCTCCTTTGAGAACCACTCTTCTTCCCACGACGTACAGGTGCAGAGCACCTCAGGAGCATGGCAATGCTACACACTTAACCCTTGGATTACTGCTAAGAATAGAGATGGGGTCTTAGAGATCTCAGTGAAGGACAACCTCCAGCCAAAGGAGCGCCGTGGCAGTGTGGTGGTCAAATCTGGCAAGAGCCAAAAGCAATTAACCATTATTCAAGCAAAAGCCACTCCCAAGGTGGAGACTTCTCCTGAAGAACTAAATGTAGATCAGTTTGGTGGTCTCTTCTCCATAGATGTGATCACTAATAATGATGATTGGAAGGCCCAAAGCCAAGAGGATTGGATTGAGGTGACAGCACTCCCCTCGGCATATAAAATGGAGGTTAAGGTACAACCTACCAGAAGCCGAGAGCCTAGGGTGGGTAAGATACTGATCAGTATGGGTGCCGACGAAACCGTGGCACACGAGGTCTCTGTGGTACAGAGTGGTATCAGCTACTTTCTCCTACCTTATATGAACTTTGAGTCGGCTACCCGACAAGATATTCAAGCGTTCGAAGAGAAGCGAGGTGGAACCATTGAGTTTACCCATGAGCGTTTCTTTGACTTCACCACCACGAGTGTCGCTTTTCCACGTGTGAGCTACACCATCTACGAGGGTGGTGCTTACCTCTATGCTCAGCTGGATGCCTCTTCTACCCGTATCCTTACAGGTCCGTCGGAGCGTCAGCAATTGGTGGAGTTCCTCAATCAATCTGGCTTTACAGTAGAGCTGGGTGAGAATCACTTTCAGCATGCCGAGATGAGCAACCTAGAGGTGGAGATCAAGCCTTACTTCAAGAATACTCCTCACCTCCTCTTTACTTATACCCCTAAGCAATCTAAGGCGTATCCAACCTTTGATGAGCTACCACTTGGATTTACTGATTTTCACCTTGGGGTGGAAGGCGTAAAGGCCTATGAGGCAGCCCATGGGGGAGAGATGATCTACCCCTATAGCGATGATGAGATTGAGTCTGTAGATGAGATGGAGTTTGAGTGTGAGCCTGGTAAATATGGAGCCGATGGCCGACTTTACTTCCTTCACAAAGACAAAGATGGCAATATCACCATTGAGCGTACTCGTCAATTCTTTACACAGACCGAACGAGCTTGCTGGAATTATAAAGGATACAATAACCTACTCACTGAGGAGTTTAAGGCGCTAGCCAAGCGAGAGGGCTTTGAATTTGTAGAGTACAATATTTTGGAGCAAGTCTATGTCTTTATCTCCAAGGAGCGCAACCTCACCATGGCGGTACAGTGGTTTAAGTTCTTTGGCGATCCAAAGCCTGTGCTAGTGGTTCAGGTCAATCCTGGTACTAGACTTGTATCTCACTCATTGAGTGTTGAGAGTAACCAACAAAAAAGTAGAAAGAATAGATAACTCATACATATTACCATACTCATATTATGAATACAGTAAACAACTTTATAAAGTCCTCTCTCCTATCGCTCCTCGTAGCCATGGTCGCTTTGGGGGCTTGTACACCACAAGCTGCGGTGGATGAACCCTCAGTGATTGAGGTAGCAAGTGACGTTATCCAATTGCCTAAGGAGGCAGGTGAGAAGATTATAGATGTGAAGAGCAATGAGGAGCAAGTAGTGGCTGTCTCCAACCGGGATTGGGTCACTGCTATCCCTCAGGAAGGCTCTATCAAACTTGTTTATGATGCCAATAGTCAGATCACAAGCCGCAAGGCAATGGTGATGATCCAAGCTGGAGACGCTGTGCATCAGTTGACAGTGACTCAAGAGGGTAGCCCTATCTTCGTACAGACTGCTCCTGAGAATATTATCCTAGAGCCTTGGGAGTATGAGAGCGAAGTGAGTGTACGCCTCAATGGTGAAAAGTGGAGTGTCACAAGTAGTGAAGAGTGGCTCAAGGTGACCGCCTTCCCATGGAAAAACCAGATCAAGCTCTCTGTAACTAATAATAAGGATGCTGAGACCAATGCTAGTAAAGAGCGTACAGCAGAACTCCTTTTCCAAGTAGAGGGCGTAGCCACTACAGCTACTATCACGGTAACTCAAAAGGAGTGGCCTCTATTTATGCTACCATTTATCGACTTCGAATTTGGCACCAAGAGTATCGTCACTGCTTTTGAGCTAGAGCGTAAGAGTATGGTGGCAGCAATTACTGGCTCTAAGTTTATCGACTTCAATACCATTAGCCCACTTATCTCTCGTATGAGCTATACCTTCTCCACCCGTGGTATCCTAGAGTATGCCCAGATGGACGTTGCTGAGCCTTATCGCACTTTCAATAAAGAAGGTGATGAAGTGATGAGCGATGAGGCTTATGATATCATTATCAAGGGACTTACCGATGCAGGATTTTCTGAGAAGCGTGGCGATAATGAGCTTTATCACCCTGAAAAGCGCGTGTTGGCAGAGGTGAAGCGTAACTATGCTTTCAATCCTCACGTGCTTTACTCCTATATCCCTAAGCAAAAGGAGAAGTATCCTACCTTCGCCAAGTTCCCATACCCTGAGGTGCCATTTGGCTCTGACTATGCCAAGGTAGAGGATTATGAGGCGAAGAATGGTGGCGTTTACGATGCTTCTACCTCTCAATATGATACTGAGAATGGTCTCGCCTTTATCGCCTATAAGGTGCCAAAGAGCAAGGAGATAAAGTATCGTAACTACTACTTTACCTATAAGGATGAGAAGCCAGGTGAATTTATCGGTATGATGCAGGAGTGGTACGACTTCAACCTCGTATATTATGAGAATAATGGTCACTTCTATATCACTGAGGAATTCTCCGCTCTGATGGAGCAGGAGGGCTTCAAGTACAAGGGCAAGACAGACGACCAAAACCAATTTGATGTCTTCATCAATGATGCCAAGGGCTTGCAGCTGAGAGTGAAGTTTGCTCACTTCGAAGGCGCTGAGGACCCATCCCTTGTACTCTTTATGCTCCCATACCACGCTGGAAAGAATAGCCAAAAGCTATCTTTACCTATGATTAAGCAGGGTGTTGCCGTTGGGAAGAATTACGTGGGTAGATAACTTCTGTAGATAGTATGACGACAATGAAAAATAGACTATTTCTCCTCATAGCCCTTACTTCTTTGCTCCTTGGTGCAGCTAGCTGTACCAGTGAGCGAGGGGGAGCTATGGAGGTGCCAAGTGAAAAGCCTACAGAGGTGGTGCCTGCTGAGGGCGTTCTCACCAATATCGTGAGAGTAAAGCTGAGTGAAACGTACCAAACTCGCGTAGGAGAGCGAAGCCTAAGAGCATCTGTTGATGGTGACTGGGAGACCAATGTACCAGAGCTAACCGAGTGCCTAAAAGAGATAGGGGCTGTGGAGGTTCGTCCTCTCTTCCCTATTGATCCTAAGTTTGAAAAGCGTATGCGTAGAGCAGGATTGCATCTATGGTACGATATCGTGCTCGATGAGTCAACAAAGTCCAAGGGAACCCAGACAAGGGCTCTGGAAGAGGTAAAGCAATTGCCCGGCGTGGAGATTGTAGAGCAGGTACCTATCTACCGACAGATGGATCAGGAGCCACCGCTATTCTTCGGTGCCAACTTGCGTGCAATTGACTTTGATCCCGTACGTCCTGACCAGGTGACCTATCCTTTCAATGACCCTATGCTACCAAAGCAGTGGCACTACTTCAATAATGGTAGTGGTTTAAAGTCTCTCAAAGGTGCCGACCTCAACCTCTTTGAGGCGTGGCAAAAGGAGGTAGGTAAGCCCAATGTGATCGTTGCGGTGATCGATGGTGGTGTCTACTACGACCATGAGGACTTGAAGCAAAATATCTGGGTCAATCCTAAGCCAGGGGTTGCTGGGGATAAGTATGTGGGTGATATCCACGGTTACAACTTTGCCGATGGCAATGCCGATATTGCTTTTGACGCACACGGTACGCACGTTGCAGGTGTGATCGCTGCGGTCAATAATAATAGTATTGGTGTCTCTGGTATTGCTGGTGGTAACGGTACCCCCAACTCTGGAGTGCGTGTGATGGTTTGCGATGCTTTCGGACATGGAGGTAAGGGACAGGCTTTTGAGCAAGCCTTTGTCTATGCTGCCAACCACGGAGCAGTCATCAGCCAAAACTCTTGGGGTGGGGCTAAGTTCCTAGCACCTTCGCTCAAGGCCGCAATCGATTACTTTATCGACTATGCTGGTTGCGACAATGATGGTAATCAGCTACCCGACTCCCCTATGAAGGGTGGAGTGGTGCTTTTTGCTGCAGGTAACGAGAGCTCGGATGATATCGTTTACCCCGCTGCTTACGGCGAAGTAGTCGCTGTGGCAGCTATGGCACCCGATTGGAAGAAGGCCTACTATACCAATAGAGGCGAGTATGTAGACATCACTGCCCCAGGTGGTGATATGCACTACCCAGGCGGACAAATCTATAGCACCTCTGTGCGGGTTCAAAAGGATGAGAGTGGTAAGATCGTGCAGGCCAATAGCCACTACGAATTTATGCAAGGCACCTCTATGGCTTGCCCTCACGTAAGTGGTGTGACTGCCCTGATTGTTTCTCACTTTGGTGGACCAGGCTTTACCAATGAAGAGTGTAAGCAACAGCTTCTTACCGCTCTGCGACCAGCTGATATTGATGCTATCAACCCTGGCTTTGAAGGGGTATTGGGCAAGGGATATCTCGATGCAGCTCGTGCCTTGGATCGTAATCAAAAGCAAGCTCCTCAGGCTGTAGCTGAAGTGAAGATTGAGGCTCAGTATACTGCCCAGACCCTCTGCTTTGGTGCGGTGAAGGATGGTGATGATCGTACAGCTACCTACTACTATATCTACTCCGACGATGAGAAGGCTCTGACTAAAGATAATTATAAGGGTGCCAAGTCGCGTCGTATCTTTGGACTCAATTATGAGCCTGGCGACGAGATACAAGTGCTCTTCAAGAATCTGAAGCTTGATCACGAGTATCACTATGCTATTGTGGCACAAGATAGATGGGGCAATCTTTCAGAGCCAGCCTTTGTCTCTGGCAAGACGCTCTTCAATCAGCCACCAAAGATAGAGGTGGTAAGCGAGGGTCAGCATCGTGTGACCGGCACTGAGCAAGCAGAGATAAAAGTGCTCTTGAATGACCCTGAGGGGCACAAGGTTACATATAGTCTCTCTGGCAATCATACGGGAGTCCGAATTGAGGAAGTGAGCGAGACCGAACTGATCCTACACCTCTCTGCACGTGGTGCCATAGGGGTTCATGAGTTTGTGCTCAAGGTAACCGATGAGTTTGGTGCCACTGCCACCCAATCCTTCTCGTTTGAAGTGTATGCCAACTCTGCTCCAGTGATGACTACGCCACTGCCTAAGACCCTATTCCTTACTCTTGGGAAACCTGCTATTGAGTTGGATCTCTCTAAGTATGTCAATGACCCCGATGGTCACGAGGTATCGTATGAGATTACCTCTGGAGCTAATACAGAAGCACTCAGTAGTCAGCTCAAGGGCTCTATCCTCACGATTAATCCAACCAAGTTGGGTAAGTCTACCGTACAGCTGAAGGCTATTGATAGCCAAGGTGCCGACCTCTATATGTCTATCAATATACGAGTGGTGGATAGTGATATTGTCTATCACGTGTACCCTATCCCTACCTATGATGTGCTCCACGTACTGCTCAATAGCAGCATGAAGAATGTTGAACTATCAGTAGTGAATGGTGAAGGTACCAAGGTGCTACGACAACAAGTGCCCAATCCTACCGATACAGCCCTCGATGCTCGTGAGGTAGAGCTGGATGTGCGGCAGTTGTCGGGTGGCGTATATACCTTGGTAGTGAAGAGTGGTAGTGAAAGCTATTACCGTAAGTTTGTTAAATATTGATGAATACTTATCGTATGATGAATAGATATCGCAAAACTAAGGCAGTGGCAAGTCTCTTCGGCCTATTACTGATCATGGGGCTCACGAGTAACGCTACCGCCCAGGAGTCGCCAACACTCTCTTTTGTGCGACACAATTATGACCTCTTTTCAGAGAGTATGGGGGTAGGAGCTGGTGCAAGTTATGGACGGACACACTATATCTATACCTCGCCCACCTCTATATTCCGTAATGATGTCAAGGGGATTACCGCCTCTTGGACCACTAAGTATCTGCCCAATGAAGAGATAGGACCTGATACGGGTAGAAGCGTCTACAATGCCCTTTCATTAGGCTGGAGGATAAAGCAACACGCGATCCTTGTGGGTGCACGCTATGCACATAGCCCCAAGATTCTTACCTCCAATCATTATGGCGATGGACGTATGCTCACCCCTAGAGACCTTTCTGTAGACCTAGGGTATGCTATACAGATAAGCGATGCGTGGAGTGCCTATGCTATTGGCCACTTCGTCATGTCGCAGATCAATAAGATCGCCTATACTGGTGGCGGAAGTATCGGAGTTGGTTATGCCCCACAAGCTATTAATGGGGTGGTGCCCACCCATTGGTCACTAGCTCTTCGTAATATTGGTGGATTGGTACAGTATGGCAAGGCGGGTGGTAAGTATCGTATGCCTGGCTCTGTGACCTTCTCAGGCGATGCTGCTTATCAGCTATGCTCCGATTGGTTGCTGCAAGGTATGGTTTCTGCCGACTACGTACTGCAACCTCTCAAGTCAAAAGTATATACCGCTGGTGGTGGTCTCAGCCTAACCTATCACAAAGGTTTGAGTATGCGTCTTGGTGGTGCTTTCACCAATCACATGAGCTATCTATCTATGGGCGTTGGCTACCACTTACTGGAGCGAATTGACCTCAATCTTAGCTACCGCTTATGTACTCAGGATAGAGCTTTCAACCAATTTGGTGTGGGACTCTCTTTTGACCTGGGCAAGACACGGGACACTTCTAAGACTTTTGTCTACTAAAAGTAGTGACTACTGTAGTATAAGGAAAGGGTCTCAATCGCTATGATGCGGTTGAGGCCCTTTTCGCTAGCAAGCTAAACTTTCATGGGAGGGCGATGTTGGTACATCATTTTTTGGTACATTTGCCATATTAGGATAATAGAAATAAAAACAGTAAGGAAATAGCATTATGGCAAATAACGAATTACTTCAAAAGGTAAGAGCAAAAGCTGAGGCGTGGCTATCGCCACAATATGACGAGGCGACTCGCAAGGAGGTGCAAGCACTTCTCGATAATCCCGACACCACTGAGCTAGTGGATGCCTTTTACAAGGACTTGGAATTTGGTACGGGTGGGCTTCGTGGCATCATGGGTGCAGGAAGCAACCGCATGAATCGCTACACCGTTGGCACTGCCACTCAAGGGCTTGCCAATTATCTGATTAAGGAGTTTGGTCGTGATGCAGACTTGAAGGTGGCTATTGGTTACGACTGTAGGCACAATAGCTCTGAATTCTCTCGCATGGTGGCGGGTATCTTCGCTGCCAATGGCATCAAGGTCTATCTGTACGAGGCACTTCGCCCTACCCCAATGGTCTCCTATGCGATCCGCGAATTGGGCTGCCAGAGTGGTGTGATGCTAACCGCTTCGCACAACCCTAAGGAGTACAACGGCTTTAAGGCTTACTGGAGCGATGGTGCTCAGATGATTGCGCCACACGACCAGAATGTGATTGACGAGGTGAATGCGATCAAGTCGATTGCCGAGATTAAGTTTGATGGTCCTAGCGATATGATCACTCTAATGGGGAAGGAGATGGATGATAAGTTTATCAAGGAGGTTCTCTCGAAGCGCCTTTCTCCCGAGGTGATCAAGCGTCAGCACGACCTTAAGATTGTCTTCACACCACTTCACGGTACCAGTGGTCAGGTATTGCCACGTTGCCTGAAGGAGGCTGGCTTTGACAATGTACACCCAGTAAAGGAGCAGATGGTGGTGAGTGGTGACTTCCCAACGGTAGAATCACCCAACCCCGAGAATGCCTCTGCCCTAAAGATGGCGATTGATCAAGCGAAGGCGATTGATGCTGAGATTGTGATGGCAACTGACCCCGACGGCGACCGCATCGGTACTGCCGTGAAGGATAAGGAGGGCAATTGGGTATTGATCAATGGTAACCAAACCTGTCTGCTCTACGCCTACTACGCTATTGAGAAGCGGAGAGAGGCAGGCGAGCTGAAGGACAATCAATATCTGGTAAAGACGATTGTGACCACAGACCTGATCAAGACGATCGCAGAGCGAAATAATATAGAGCTATACGATACCTACACTGGCTTTAAGTGGATTGCCGATGTGATTCGTAAGAATGAGGGCAAGAAGGAGTACCTCGGCGGTGGCGAGGAGAGCTACGGCTACCTCTGGAGCGACTTTGTCCGAGACAAGTGTTCGGTATCGGCTTGTACCATCTTTGCCGAAATCGCAGCGTGGGCCAAGGATAAGGGACAGAGCATTTACGAACTGCTAGAGCACATTTACCTACAGTACGGCTATTCACTTGAGAAGAATATCTCTGTGGTTCGCCCAGGTAAGAGTGGTGCCGAGGAGATCCAGGCGATGATGCAAAACTTCCGTAGCAATCCGCTTAAGGAGCTGGCTGGATCAAAGGTGACTGAGGTGCTGGACTACCAAAGCCTTAAGTCGCTCAACACCGTGACTGGAGAGACCAAAGAGATCGTAATGCCTACGACTAGCAACGTCCTACAGTACCGTTGCGAGGATGGCACGAAGCTCTCTATCCGTCCTTCTGGCACTGAGCCAAAGATCAAGTTCTACATCGAGGTACACGCACAGCCTACCAACCTCCAAGAGCTAGAGGAGGCGAAGAAGGTATGTGCACGACGTGCTGATGAAATTGCCAAGCAACTAGGTATCTAAGTCATTAGAGCCATCAATAAATGAAGTACCCTCCTCGCACAAGTCGGAAGGCAGCGATGCATTGAGTCAATGCTTCTGCCCCAACCTGTACGAGGAGGGTACTGATTTGTATCCTGTTCATCCATGATCCTCTGTATCTGCGAAAAACCATCCGTTGCTAGGGATATTGGCGCCGTGATCGGTGCCACCACACAGCGACAAGGCTACCTCGAGGGAAATGGCTATTGGGTCACTTGGACCTACGGCCACTTCTGTACGCTCAAGGAGCCGGCCGACTACTACCCTCAATGGCAGCAATGGAGCTTAGTTCACCTCCCAATGATGCCGGAGCGCTTTGGCATCAAGTTGCTTTCTGACAGAGGAATCGAACAGCAGTTTGGGGTAATCAAGTCGCTGGTCTCTCAAGCTACGGAGGTGATCAATTGCGGTGACGCAGGGCAGGAGGGTGAGCTGATCCAGAGGTGGGTGCTACAGATGGCAGAGTGCCGCGTGCCGGTGAAGCGGCTGTGGCTCTCCTCTATGACTAATGAGGCGATTGTAAAAGCATTCCAAGAGCTAAAGCCGGAGAAGGAATACACCAACCTCTACTATGCTGGCCTCGCAAGAGCGATCGGCGATTGGCTCCTCGGCATCAATGCCACGCGACTTTATACACTTAAGTACCGCAAGAGTGGCGACCGCAAGGTGCTCTCGGTGGGACGGGTGCAAACCCCTACACTGGCTCTGCTCGTGGATCGATTTGAGGAGATTCAAAACTTTAAGCCAGAGCCTTATTGGGAGATCAAGACGCTCTATCGGGAGGTGCTTTTTGCCTCAACCAAAGGGCGGTATAGCACCGAGGAGGAGGCAAAGGCGGTCATTGATAAGATCGCCTCGGAGGAGCTAACCATCACCAAGATTACTAAGAAGAAGGGCAAGGAGGGAGCACCTCGGCTTTTCGACCTAACCAGTCTGCAGATTGAGGCCAATAAGAAGTATGGCTTCACGGCCGACCAGACGCTTGCTACCATTCAGACGCTCTACGAACAGAAGTTGGTCACTTACCCGCGTGTGGATACCACCTATCTGCCCGATGACGTCTACCCCAACTGTCTGCCCACCATTCAATCACTCTATAGAGCCTTCCCTGGGCCATGTACTCCACTATTGCAGGGCGGAAAGCTACGCAAACTGAAGAAGTACTTCGACTCCTCCAAGGTCACCGACCACCATGCTATTATCCCAACAGGCAACCTCCCGCAGTACCTCGATCGTCAGCACTATGCTATCTATGAGATGATCCTACTCCGCTTCCTTGCTATCTTTTATCCCGATATGGAGTTTGAGCAAACCACTGTGATGGCGGAGGTGGCGAAGATTGAGTTCAAAGCCACAGGGCGAGTGGTGACACTTGATGGCTGGAAGTCGCTTTACCAAAACCAGGTTGAGGCGAATGACGATGAGGGGAGTGATGAGCCTTCGGATAAGCAGGTGATGCCGCACTTTACTAAGGGGGAGCACGGACCGCATAAGCCCGACCTGCTTACTAAGGAGACACGCCCGCCAAAGCAATATACCGAGGCGACGCTCCTCAATGCGATGGAGACGGCGGGCAAACTCATTGATAATGAAGACCTGAAGGAGGCGATGAAGGCCAAAGGTATTGGCCGACCTTCCACTCGTGCCGCCATTATAGAGATCCTCTTTAAGCGGGGCTACATTGAGCGAAAAGGTAAGACAATCCTCCCCACTCAGCTAGGAATAGACCTCATTCATACCATACAAAACCAACAGCTCAAGAGTGTGGAGCTAACGGGCGAATGGGAGTACAAGCTACGCCTCATCGACCGTGGCGAATACGATGCCCAGCAGTTCCTCACCGAGCTCAAAGCAATGGTCCACCAGCTCGTCCACGAGGTCCTCACCTCCCAATAACTCTCAATCAGGTAGGGCTTGTTTCAAGCTTTGGACTGGTATTAGGGCGCTCTAGAAGTCGTATCTAGCAGCAGTTGTGGTCAAGAAGTCTTGGTCGAAGTTTAATGTCACTTCAGCTTTTGATGCGTTTCCGATGTGGTTAGTAACGAAAGAAAATGATTCAGTGCCTGAAGGCCTTAACTCAAAGGATAAACGACCAGAATCCTTAGTAACCTCTTTGCCATCTCGTTTGTAATAAGTAATTACATACGAAATATCAGGGATTGTGAACTTGGTGTTATTCGTTATAACACCACTGCCTGAGCCAAGTCCAAAAGAGTTATCCCAATTCCAATCTGCGACAACGTTTTCACGCAAATAATCAGCAAACTTATTGGTATGCTCTTCAAAGTCTATACGAGCTTGATTTAGCCTGCGGGCAATATTCAGATCGGTATGATCTATCCCAGAGAAGTAACCCCGCCTCTTGGCGAATTCATAAGCAGGGTCCGCTTCTGGAAAAAATAGACCTTGCGAGTCATAAACATAATACCCCTCTTCGGGAGCATCTGGATTATGTGGCTGGATAAATAGTCTTGTCTCAATATCTCTTGTCGCACCCATACGATTAGCATACGTATTTAACAATACTACTTCATAGGTGCTATCTGGCAACTGGTTAATTTTCTTGATTGAAATACCGACTGATGGATAAGCAGAGCCGAGCTCACTCACCTCTGGATATAATTCAATCATTTTAGTAACATCCCCTACCTTTAGAGCATCGAAGAAATCCTCAGCCACCTTTCGTACCTCTGTATTGTACTCACATGATACGAAAAGAAATGAGACAAGTAGAGAAGAGAGTAATCTTAAGTGCTTCATAATTACAATAGATTGATAGTTTGCTATCATGAGAATGTTGCACGAAGTGCCATTCTCACACATTTGAAGCAAATGTGCTGAGACTTTGCACGAAGGATGAGATGCAAGGCGCTGAGGATGAGGGCGAAGGGAGCGTACTCACGTACGTGACCTAGCCCGAATTCCGAGAGCAACGCAGCAGATCGCCTTCGTGCAACAGTCTCATCATAGCTTCACCCTGCAATATACTAAAAAGAGAGAATATAACTGCTCGTCTCCACAAAATGAGGTCGGCTAGGGAGTAGTACTCGTCTAGCCGACCTCGTCTATTTGATTTAGAAGTGATGGGGCTTATTTATTAGCCTTCTCAAACTTCTTATTATTAATCATATGTGCAATCGGTGTAGCCACAAATAGGGTGGCAAAGGTACCGAAGATGATACCGAGTAGCATCGCAAAGGTAAAGCTCTGGATGCTCGCCCCACCGAATAGGAATATGATAAGTACCACTAGCAACGTACTGATACTGGTATTGAACGTACGTGAAAGGGTGCTATTGAGTGCATAATTGAAGAGCTCCTTACGCTCTCTATTGGGGTACATACGGAGATACTCTCTGATACGGTCAAAGACCACAATAGTATCATTGATAGAGTAACCTATAATTGCAAGCACTGCCGCAATAAACGTTTGATCGACCTCCATAGAGAATGGCATCACCTTCCATAGCAAAGCATAGAATGCAATAATGGATAGAGTGGTAAAGGTAACGGAGGCAAATGCACCGATAGAGAATGCAATATCTCTAAATCGGATCAAGATATAGAGTGCCATCACAATCAGCGAGAAGATCACTGCGATGAGTGCACCTGTCTTGATATCATCAGCCATGCTGGCACCTACCTTCTGTGAGCTCTGGATGTAGTGCTTTGTGAATTGATCCATAGTCACCCCATCACCAAGTAGTGGCTTGAGTCCTTCATAGATAAGTGTCTCCACTTCTGTATCTACCTCAGGGGTGTTGGTATCAATCTTGTAGTTGGTAGAGATACGCACCTGGTCGTCGGTAGAGATCTTAATTACCCCTACATGGCCATCAAGGTTATCATTGAGGAGCGAAGCCACCTCGCTCGTAGTAACTGGTTGGTCAAACTTCACAATGTAGTTACGACCACCGGTAAAGTCGATACCAGTATTCAATCCCCATACACCTAGGGCAATACCTCCAGCTACTAGGATAGCAGCTGCGATGCCTAGACCAGTCGCCTTCTTGCCAATAAAGTCAAACTTAGGATCGGTAAGGAAATTACGAGAGATACCAGTGGTAAAGGTTACCCCCTCCATCTTGCCCTTTTGTGCTCTTCTCTCAAAGAAGATTCGGGTGAGGAATACAGCGGTTAGGAACGAACAGATAAGTCCCACGATCAGCGTGGTAGCAAATCCACGGATAGGTCCCGAACCAAAGTAGTAGAGGATGATACCAGTGAGGATCGTAGTAACGTTGGAGTCGATGATGGCTGAGAAGGCATTGCCATAACCATCTTCGATGGCCTTGCTCATGCTCTTACCCGAAGCAAGCTCCTCCTTGATACGCTCAAAGATCAACACGTTGGCATCCACTGCCATACCCAGGGTCAGCACCATACCTGCAATTCCCGCCAAGGTAAGCACCGCATGAAGCGAAGCGAGGATACCGATGGTGAGGAAGAAGTTGACAAAGAGTGCCACGTCTACTACCAAGCCTGGCAATAGTCCATACATCAGACACATATAAATCATCAGCAGAATCAGTGCCACCACAAAGCTGATAAATCCTGCCTTAATAGCCTCCTGACCTAGCGAAGGGCCTACTACGTCCTCCTGGACGATACGGATAGAGGCTGCCATCTTACCCGAATTAAGGGTATTTGCCAAGTCATCCGCCTCATCTACTGTAAAGTGTCCTGTGATCTGTGACTGACCATTAGGGATCTCTGTATTGACATTTGGAGCAGAGTAGACAACGTCATCTAGCACAATAGCGATAGGACGTCCAATATTCTCCTTGGTAATTCTTGCCCACTCTCTAGCACCATCGGAGTTCATCGTCATAGAGACGGCTGGCTCCTGGCGACCCATTTGATTCTCGATCACACTGCTGGCGTTGTTCACCACATCACCACCTAGAGCTGGCATACCATCGCGACGAGTGCTCTTAATAGCGAATAGCTGGAATACCTTAGAGCCCTCCTGTACCTCCTTAACACCCCACTTTAGCTGTAGGTTGCGTGGAAGTACCTCCTTCACTTGTGGAAGGTTGAGGAGAGAGTCAATTCTATCACGGTCAGAAGCGTGTGCCATACCTACTATAGCAGTAGGTGCTAGCTGTCCGCCCTCATAAAGGTTGGGCTGGAGTAGACTAAATAGTGAAGTGATCTGCTTACCCTCAGTAGCCTGTGGCTCGTTAGTAGCTGTAGTTCCAGCAAGAGCAGCCAATTGGTCATCGTTATTGATGCTATCAGAAGCTAGTGAATCGCCTTCGATCTCCTCAGCATTGGCCACCTCCGTCTCGGTAGATTGGCTGTGGCTATTGAGTCTCTGGATCACCTCATCAGCACGCTGTAGATCCGACCAAATCTCTGGAAGTAGGTAGCACTCCCAAAACTCCAGGTTGGCACTGCCTTGTAGGAGCTTACGCACACGCTCAGGCTCCTTAACACCTGGCAGCTCTACTAGGATACGGTCGCCACCCTCCAGTCTCTGGATATTAGGGGCTACCACACCGAAGCGGTCGATACGATTACGAAGTACCTTGTAGGAGCTATCAATCGCTGTCTGAAGCTCAGAGCGAAGTACCTTGATCACCTCGGCATCGGTGCTACTGGTGCTTATCTTCTCTCTAAGAGCAGAGGTACCGAAGATCGCTGAGAGGCGAGCTCCTGGGTCAATGTTATGAAACTCCTCTGTAAATAGCGTGATAAAATCCTTTTGACTACGCTCTTGCTTTGCCTGAGCAGCTTCCAATGCCGCCCTAAAAGTAGGGTCTTGGCTATTGTCGGAGAGGGTCTCAAGCACATCGGAGGTATTGAGCTCTAGGATCACGGTCATACCACCCTTAAGGTCGAGACCCAAACCAAGCTCACGCTCACGGACATCCTTGAGGGTATGCCCTAGCCACACTTTCTGCATTGAAAGAGAGTCAATGTAGTGCTCCTGCTTCTGTGCATCTCCCTGCGCATAAGCCTTTGCCTTATTTTCGTAGTAATTGGATACTACCGAGAAAGAGAGGTAGTAGGCACAAATTACGATAAGAGCAATGGCAGTCCATTTCACTAAACCTTTGTTTTGCATCTGTTATTCGTTATATTTAATTGATTTATCTATATCCGTTCCAGCTGATACCTAATCTCTTGTATGCCAAATAATCCAAAATGTCGTGAGATAGGTATTCAGTTGGCAAATATAACCAAATTATATTAATCTATCTCATATATGTCCCTAGTGGCTACAGCAGTTGCGTTTGAATAACCGAATAAAGCTACCTTATCGGACAGGTCGGACGAGGCGGACGGGGCTGAGGGGCGGGCCAGTCGGAGCAATGACGCAACTACTCGACTTATCCGATAAGATCCACTCACTGGGCTAGCAATCGAGTAGGTCGGGAAACGAAAGTTTTCTGACCTACTTTCGTTTCCTTCCCTCTCACACCACCGTACGTGCCGTTCGGCATACGGCGGTTTAATTCGTTTTCAAAGAGTGTCTAATCGCATAGTAGTCCAAACAACTTACAAGGCCTCTGCGGGCAAGTACATCTTTCGATATAGCTCGTACCACGCATGTACGTCTCACCACCCATTCGTAGCGGTCTCCGCAGTAGGATGTAAGCTTGGCTAAGTCGTTGCAGACACCAAGTTTGCGTAGTCCCCAGGCTCGTTT